>JAAZNR010000197.1 GCA_012798155.1 Thermogutta sp.
CAAGCCGTTTTCGCGGCTAATTGCCCTCACCATAACCCTCTTCCAAGCCGGACGAGAACTTGTCACCACAATTTGCAAAAGTCCAGTTGAAACGCAGAGAGCGGACAGGGCGCGGAGAAAGAAGAATTGATAGCCCCGACTTTGCGTTCTTCGCGTCTCTCGGTTCTTTGCGTCTGTGGGTTCTCGGCGTTCTCTGCGTTTCCATCTTTTCATTGTCTCCGCGTTTCCATCCCTTCCTTCCCCAAAGCCCTTCCCGGGCCGGCGTGAGGCCCGTCTTTTGCGCCGTTGCAGGCCGAAAAACGTACCCGGCCCATTCACGCCCCAAGTTGACGGTCGCATCTGTGCAGGCCTCCCCGCGAGACTGGCGGCAGTGCCCGTGAACGGTTACCCCCGCCCTTCGCCGCAATTCTACCTTGGGCCTCGCAATTCGCTTTCGCGTACACCTCGGCGTTCCTGTCCGCGGCTGCGGAAACCCTCCATCATTTAGGCGCGGAGGTGGCGTGCGGATTCGCTTGCCCTTTATAATCGGAAGCGTTGCGCAGGCCCCAAGGGCCGGCCAAATGGGATTCGTGTCTTCTTGAACCGGGAGGAAGCAGCTATGGGAACGGCGAGACTGGCACGGCGAGGGCTTTCTCTTCCATCAGCGAGGTTTTTGATGGTATCGGGGGCGATTGCCCTGTTGGCCGGGGTTCCTTCCGCCGCGACCTTGGCGGCGGATTCCGAGCCGGAGTTGACGACCATCCGCGCGCCCGACCGGGTCCCGTTCTCTACATGCCTTCCCCAGGCGGGGATATCGGGGGCATGGGAGTTGATCTCCGCCGCGGATGGGGGCGTCTGGGGGCTTGGGGAAGTGCTCCCGGGACCCGACGAAGAAGGGAAGCCCCTGGCTTCCGCCCGCCTGGTTGTGCTCCCGCGACACGCTCCTGGTGGAACACCGGACGCGGCGGTCGAGTCCGAAAAACCGGGCGGGGCGGTCGAGTCCGAAAAACCGGGCGCGAATGAAACGGCCGCTCTGATTCGGCTTAGCAAACGAATCGATCCGGCCGCCGCGGTTTTCCAGTGGAAAGAGGCATCGGATACCACGTTGGAATTGACCGAGGGGACACGTCCTGTTTTGGCGTACAACTTCGGGGTGATTACCCGTGATGACGTGCCGGAAAGCGATCCCCGGCGCAGCCGTTCCTGCTACGTGCATCCCTTGTACGGCTTGGACGGCGAGGTTTTGACGGACGATTTCCCGAAGGATCATTACCATCACCACGGCGTCTTCTGGACCTGGCCGCACGTGGTCATCGACGGGAAAGAGTACAGCCTGTGGGAGGACAGAGGCCCCCTCCGCCAGCGCTTCGTCCGTTGGCTATGCCGAGAGGCCGGCGCGACCGCGGCAGTGCTGGGAGTCGAGAATGGTTGGTTCCTGGGCGATGCCCAGGTGCTCACGGAACGTGTCTGGTTTACCGTCTATCGTTCCGGCGGCGAGCGACACATCGACGTGGATCTGTTTTTTATTCCGCTTGACCGAGAGGTGACGCTTTGGGGTGCCGAGGGCAAGAGCTACGGCGGGTTGACCGTCCGCTTTCGTCCCCGGCCGGGCGAGAAGCCGAGGATCACGGTTGCCGACGGCCTGACCGCCGACGACTTGTACGAGACGCCGCTTACCTGGGCGGATTTCTGCGCCCGGTTCGGGGAAGGGGAGGTCGGGAAAGGGGCGGCCTGGAGCGGGGCGGCCATCTTCATCTCGCCGAGCCATCCCGATTATCCGCCTACTTGGTTGACCCGGCACTACGGTCCCCTGTGCGTGGGTTGGCCGGGGATCCGTTCCCAAACCCTCTCCCCCGGAAAACCGGTCCACTTGCCGTACCGGCTCTGGATTCACCGGGATTGCCCATCAGCGGAGGATATCGAGACCGTGTACCGGGCTTATTGCAAGATATCTGCGACGGAGTCGAAGGCGAAGTGAAAACGGGCGCGAACGTTGCCAGCCTTTTTTAAGTGAGGAAGAGCTTTGTGAAAAAACTCGAACATGACCGCGGATTGGTCCGCCGCCGAAAAACAGCCCTCGGAATCGGCGGCTCTTTGGTTGCGGTTGCGGCAGCCGTTCCTTTCGCTTGCGCGGAAACGGGCTTGAGGCCGCTTCCCTACAACCACCCCGGATTGGTGGTCGATTTGGGGGTGGGACTTTGGGCCTGGCCCCTCCCCTACGATGTCAATCGCGACGGCAAGCCGGACTTGATCGTCTCGTGTCCCGACAAACCCTGGAACGGGTTGTGGTATTTCGAAAATAGCGGAGCCGCGGCGGAGGACGGTTTGCCGATCTTCCGCAAAGCGGAATATCGCGGTCCGACGCAGCACTACGTCATGCCCAGCTACGTGAACGGCGAACTCCGCGTGCTTACGCCCGGCAAGATTTACCCCGACTTCTTGACTAGCGGCCTCGCGTCGCCGGCTGTGTTGCCGATCGATACCGGTTTCTATCGACCTGTGGGGAAGCAACTCAAAGGGCCGAGAGTCCGGCATAACCAGTGGCGACTGGTGGATTTCGACGGCGATGGAGATCAGGACGTCGCGGTCGCGATTGAGGATTGGAGCGACTACGGCTGGGACGACGCCTGGGACTCCCAAGGGCGCTGGAAGAACGGCCCGCTTCACGGCTTCGTCTTCATCTTTCGCAATTTGGGGAGCGACGCGGAACCGCGGTTCGGTGATGCGGAGCGACTGCTTGCGGGAGACCGGCCGCTCGATGTGTTCGGCTGCCCGTCTCCCAACTTCGCGGATTTCGACGGCGACGAAGACCTCGATCTACTGTGCGGGGAGTTCCTGGACGGCTTGACCTACTTCGAAAACATGGGGACACGAGGGGAGCCGAACTACGCGGCGGGCCGGCGATTGACGTGCCCCGACGGCACGCCGCTTCGGCTGGACCTGCAAATGATCGTCCCGATCGCGTGGGATTGGGACCGCGACGAGGATCAAGACGTCGTCGTGGGCGAAGAAGACGGGCGGGTGTGTCTGCTGGAGAACTTGGGCGGTTTGGACGAGAAACGAACGCCGAAATTCGCATTTCCACGCTATTTTTTGCAGGAAGCCGACTACGTAAAGTGCGGTGCGCTGGCGACGCCGGCGGCTTTCGACTGGGACGGCGACGGCGATCAGGATATTCTCTCCGGGAACACAGCCGGCTATATCGAGTTCTTCGAAAACCTCAGCGGTCCCGGTGTTGAGAGGCCGAAGTGGGCCAAGCCGGTGCGTCTGCGGGCGGGCGAACAGGTCTTTCGCGTCATGGCCGGACCCAACGGATCGGTTCAAGGACCGGCCGAGGCCAAGTGGGGTTATACCGTGCCGTCGGTCGCCGATTGGGACGGTGACGGTTTGCCGGACTTGGTAGTCAACTCCATCTGGGGCAAGGTGGTGTGGTTGAAAAACGTGGGCACGCGGAGTCGGCCGGAATTGGCGCCGCCGCAACCGGTGCGGGTTGCCTGGGAAGGCCCGCCGCCGAAGCCCGGCTGGGTCTGGTGGCAGCCGCAACCCGGCGAATTGGTCACCCAGTGGCGGACCACGCCGGCGGCCGTCGATTGGACGGGCGACGGTTTGGTCGATCTGGTGATGTTGGACGCGGAGGGATACCTCGCCCTGTTCGAGAAGACGCGGCGCGACGGGGAATCGGTGCTTCTGCCGCCGCGACGGGTCTTTTTCGGAACCAATATCCAGGCGACGGACTCGCAGCATCGCGTAATGCGATCCGGGCCTGGACTCCTGCGATTGAATGCGGGGAGCGCGGGAGGTTCCGGCAGACGCAAGATCGGGATCACGGACTGGGACGGCGACGGGAAGCTCGACCTGCTCGTCAATTCCACCAGTGCCAATTGGCTGCGTCAAGTTCGCAACGATGCGGAGGGTTGGTTCTTCGAAGACATGGGACCCTTGGTTAGCGAAAACGTCAAAGGGCACACGACCAGTCCTACCGCGGTCGATTTCAACGCCGACGGCATTCCCGACCTGCTCGTGGGGGCGGAAGACGGCCGGTTCTACTACTACCGCAATCCGCGATCTCGCGGCGGCCCGCCATGAGCGAGAAGGTTTGCGACTCAAGCACGGGTGACTTGTAGGGGATGCGAGAGCCGCTCGTGCAACCGTGCCTGAAGCCGCCGGGGTATGTGGAATCGCGTGCCGCGCCGCCCGGACTTGGCGGCTTCGCCCTATCGGACCCAAGCGAGACGACATGAGCGCCCATTTCTACCTTTTGGACTGGGGCGTGTTGGCCGTCTATTTCGCGGCTATGGCGGCGCTGGGTTTTGTGCTGCGAGGGAAGGCGCGTTCCAGCGAGGGTTTTACGGCGGGGGATCGGTCGATGTCCGGCCTGCTGTGCGGGCTCTCGATCTTCGCCACGTACTTGAGCAGCATCAGCTATCTGGCGCTTCCCGGCAAGTCGTTCGCCGCCGATTGGAATCCCTTCGTGTTTTCGCTGGCCGTTCCCATTACCACCTGGATCGCGGTGCGGTGGTTTCTACCCTATTACCGCCGATACGGAGAAGTCTCCGCCTACGCGCTTCTGGAAAAGCGTTTCGGAACGTGGGCTCGCCTCTATGCCGGGACTTTCTATCTGCTGTTCCAATTGGCCAGGATCGGAATCGTCCTTTATCTCATGGCTCTGCCGATGGCCGTGATCTTCGGCTGGGACATGCGGGCCGTGATCGTCGTTACGGGGGTTTGCGTGGTGGGATACAGCCTGATGGGCGGGATTCGGGCCGTGATCTGGGCCGACGCCATTCAGGCCGTCGTTCTTTTGGTAGGCGCGGTTTTCGCCTTAATCGTGATTTGGTTGCGACTGCCGCAAGGCCCGGCTGAAATGCTGTCCCAGGCCGCCCAGGACGGCAAACTCGCTTTGGGAAGCATGAATCCGCTGGTCGTCTCGCAGGCCACGTTTTGGGTCGTACTGGCCTACGGGATCGTGGAGAATCTGAAGAACTTCGGAATCGATCAAAGTTATATCCAGCGGTATATTGCCGCCCGCGACGAAAGAGAGGCCAAGGCCGGCTTGTGGTTGGGAGGGCTGCTTTATCTCCCGGTCAGTGCCCTCTTCTTTCTGATTGGGACCTCCTTGTTCTATTTCTATCAGTCCCGCCCCGGCGAAATCCCGGAGGTGAAGCAGATCGTCGCCCGGCAGCGATTGCTTCAGCAAGGCATCCGTCCGCCGGAGAGCGATGTAGATGTTTCGCCTCAAGCTCGGCTCTATGACGAACGTCTGCAAGAGGTCGCGGAGGGGCTGAAACCGCAGGACATCGGAGATCGTGTCTTTCCGCATTTCATCGCCAAGCACCTGCCGCCGGGGATTACGGGTTTGTTGATCGCCGCGGTGTTCGCCGCCGCCATGAGCACCGTGTCAACGTCGCTCAATTCGTCGGCCACGCTCATCATGACGGATTTCTATCGCCGCTTTCTCGATCCGGACGCCCCGGACCGGCGGTTGGTATTCGTGCTGCGGGCCGCCACGACGGTATGGGGAGTACTGGGTATCGCAACGGCCTTGGCGCTCGTCCGCCTCACCGAGAGCGTGCTGGACATTTGGTGGACGCTTTCCAGCGTCTTGAGCGGCGGCATCGTGGGGCTGTTTCTGCTCGGCCGAATCAGCCGCAAGGCCGACAATCGCAGCGGGGCGCCGGCAGTAGCCGTGGGTCTGGCAGCCATCGCTTGGATGGTCCTCTCCGCAAGCGACTGGTGGCCTCTCGCCTGGAGCCGGTTTCGCAGCCCCTTCCACGCATTTCTCGTCACGGTGCTGGGGACGGCCGTGATTTTGGGCGTGGGGATGGCGGCGGCGGCGATTCTGCCTACGGTACGGACGACGCGGGTCGGCTCGTCAGACGCCAATTGAACTGCCGCGGCGCGGTATAGACGTCAATATATTCAATTTATTCCGGGCAGATATTTCGAACCGGAATAATTCACCGAGCAGTGCGTGAAGCAGTCTATGGAAACTTCTTCCGCAACGCGAAGCTGACGATATGCCAGCCGGTTCCGTCGTCGATCAATAGGGTGCCGCGAGGAGCGAAGTATTTCGCCAGGACGTCGAACGGCGGAAGCTCGTGTTTTTCCAGGGCCTCCAGGAAGGCCTTGGCCGGCGGGCTGAATTGGGCGGCTTGGCGCAGGGCCTGCCGTCCTTCCTCGCCGCGGGCGCTTTCGTACATCGCGCGGATTCCCTCTTCGGGGCGGTCGTAGGCCATCATCGCGACCTCATTCGAGCCGGCGAGCTGCCGCACCTTGCCCAGCGTCAACTTGAATTCCAAGGTTTCCCGGAGCGATTGGTTCGGGTTGTCCAGCGTCGTGAACATTTCGCCCAGCAAGGTTGCACTGTCGGTGATCACGACGGTACTCTCGATGATCGCCACGCAAGGATTTGTAAAGCGGGCTTGGGGCGGCAGGAATTCGGGACGGCGGCGGATGATCTCGTAGTATTCCCGCGTGCCGAGGCTCTTGCGCTCCATGCGGTCGCCCAGCTTATCGGCGACTTTTTCGAGTAAAAGCGCTGCGGCCGCCGGGTCCGAAACGTGCAGGATCAAGCCCGATGCCCGACTATTGATGCGGACCGGTTGCTCGAACCATGTGGCCAAGCTGATGCGGCCGCCGGTCAAGGGCAAGACCTCTTCCGTCAGATTCAAGCCCAGATTGCGTTCGATCGGCTGGGTCACGGCGCGCTGAAACGCCCCCTCGCCGCGAAAGCCGTCGAAGAGCTTTTCCACGCGGGAAAGGGTGGTGGGCAGGTCGATGTAAAGCGTCCCGTAGCGGATCACGGAGCCGGGCACGAACGTTTCGGGAATCGCCTCTCCCTTCTTCAGGGCCGGCGCGTCCGGCACTCCCGTCCGCGGATTGTCCAGAAAGACGTGGATTTCCGAGATCGAGTCCCAGGCCGCCACGTCGAGGCTCATGGCGAGACCGATGGAGTTGAGACCGTCCAGCCCCAAAATAGGCAGAACCGCTAGTGCAAATCCCGCCGAGGGCGACGCTACCGCGATGCCCTCGATGAGTTGAACGGGATCGGCGAACACGACGAAATGCAAAGTCCCCTGGGAAGCCTGCCGGCACTCTTGGAGCAAACGTTGGAATTTTGGATTGTCGGCCAGGACTTCGCCGTCAGCCTCCCCCGCGATGCGTTCCGCCAAGGCTTTCACTCCCGCCGGGTCGTTGCCGACGAAGAGCGTGGACTCGGAGACGAAAAAGCAAACCTGCTCGTTGCTATCTTCGGCGGCGCCGGGCGATTGGATCTGGATGATGTCGAGGCCCGCCGTGGTTGAACGGGTCACGCTCGCCCCATCACTTGTGGCGGCTTGTTGCGCCCGATCCAAGACTTTTCGCAGGTTTTCCACGTTTTCCCCGGCTTCCAGCATCACCAGGAAGGAAGGGGATTGCGTGGAGCTTGCCACGAGGGCGAACGACAACTCGCCTTGAGGGATCGCCAGCAAAGTCGGAATGGACAGCCCTACCTCCTCTTCGAACTCCGCACCGGTGGCGAGAAGGCCGCTCCAGAAGTCGCTCAAAAAGGGGGCCAGTTGCGGGTCTTGCAACATGCGGCCGGTCGAGGAATCGAGGAAAGCCTTCTTGAGGGCCGGCACGCTGGGGATCGAGGCGAAAATCACGCTGTCCTTGGGAAAGACCTTGGCCGCACGCGGGAGATTGATGCTCGGGGTCTCCGCCGCCGGGCCTTCTCTTGCCGCGACAAGTGAGGCAAAACTCAACACCACGACAAGGAGCTTGGCGAGAACTCGACGGCAACTCATGGTTTTTCTCCCCTCAGCGGCTTTCGGAAAAGGCCGACAGGCCGGCCCACCGCGAACCGGCCGATTGGTATTCGGTGCGGCAAGCCGTTTCTTGTTAGGGCGGAGCCGCATTCCTTGCCCTGGCCGGGGCCGGCAGATATTCCTCACTTGGAATACTCTCTTTCACATAGAATACGGTTTTGCCGATCACGGATGCTATATATGCTTGCTGTCTTTATGGCATTTTTACTGCGCAGGATAAGAAGCTGAGCAAACTGGGGTACGCAGCTTTGTGAGTGCGCGTAAGATCGGTAAGCCGGTTTCGGCGATCCTGCGCAGTAAAAATATCAGCCCATTCCGCCCGCCTCGTGCTAGCATACACCTTTTGGCCGGTCTCGGTTACCGTGCGACCCCATCCGCGGCAGGCCGACGGATTTGAGCGCGAGTCGGACCTTATTTTCCCCTCAGGTTCGGG
>JAAZNR010000021.1 GCA_012798155.1 Thermogutta sp.
CAAGGAGGGAACGTTCGGCATCCGAGTGGCCGAGACCATCCGCGTCGATACGAAAAAGGGCGGACGGATCGTCAATAGCGAGGGCAATCGCGATGCCGAGGCCTGGGGCAAGCGTGCGGCCTGGGTCGATTACTCGGGCCCGGTCGCCGACTCGATCGTGGGGATCGCGGTACTCAACCATCCCACGTCCTTCCGGTTTCCGACCTATTGGCACGTCCGCACGTACGGGCTGTTCGCGGCCAATCCCTTCGGGCAGCGCGACTTCGAGAGAAGACAAGGCGTGGACGGTTCGCACCGGCTGGCCGAGGGCGATTCGATCGTGCTTCGGTACCGCGTGATCCTGCATCGGGGCCGAGCAGACGAGGCCGGCATCGCAGAGAGGTTCGCGCAATACGCGGCGGAGGCCCCCGCGGAAATCCCGTAAATGATGCTGCGTTTGCGATTTCCCCGACGAAGATCGTTTGCGATTTCTCTAACGAAGCTGCCGGAATGTTCGTGCGCCGGGGCCGTCGTCCCGCCGACCGCTGCGGGCATAGATCCGGGCCTAGGCGCCGTCTAGTTTTACTGCGCGGATAAGAAGCTGGGCAAACTGGGGTATGCAGCTTTGTGAGTCTGCATAAGATCGGTAAGCCGGTTTTGGCGATCCTGCGCAGTAAAACTAGCGGAATCTCCGCCTTGAAGTGGACGACAGCCCCCCTATCTTGTGTGTATTCCCTCCTGCTCGTTTGCTGGACGCCTTGCAAGGCGGGGGCGTCTTTCGATATACTGATCGGTTCCGACGGAGACCCACTCCGCTAGCGTAGCTCAATTGGCAGAGCGGCTGACTTGTAATCAGCAGGTTGTGGGTTCGAGTCCCACCGTTAGCTCTGGCATGGATCGAGCGCATGACGGGATGGGCGTCGGGCGGCCTACGATCCCCTTATTTCGCCGTTTGGGCTTCGGGCCGGATCGTGGCCGCGAGATGTAACGTTTGGGGGGTTTCCCGAGCGGTCAAAGGGGTCAGACTGTAAATCTGATGGCACTGCCTTCGCAGGTTCGAATCCTGCACCCCCCATTGGGATTTTGGACAGGGATTCGCCGGGGATCGGTGGAGCTTGACACGCCCGCGCAAGATGGGACAATATGCGCTTTTCCCGTTCGAGGGAGTGGGAGTCGCGGCGTCTTCCCGTCGAGCCGACGTCGGGGCGGGGCGGAAGGGACTTCCTCCAGGCCGGGCGGGTGTAGCTCAACGGTAGAGCAGTAGCCTTCCAAGCTATTGACGGGGGTTCGACTCCCCTCACCCGCTCCTTCCGGCGGTTCGTTTTTTCGAGCCGTATGCCGTGAGTTCGCGGGGGACCGAGGGGGCGCAAAATCGGGGGCGCAAAAATCAAGGGCGGGGGCACAAAAATCGACGGCGTGAACCGGTGACGCCGAGAGGGAACCGCTCGCCGGGCGATGCCGGTTGGGGTGAAGGGATCGGTCGCTGCTGTAGCTCAGCCGGTAGAGCGCGTCCTTGGTAAGGACGAGGTCATGGGTTCAAGTCCCATCAGCAGCTCTTGGACTCGGTAGGCCGGCCGGCAGCGAGCCAGGCAGCATCAAAGTATCCGCTTTATCTACAGCACGGAGACTTAGGACGAATGGCTAAGGACGTATTTGTTCGCACGAAGCCCCACGTGAACGTGGGCACCATCGGCCACATCGATCACGGCAAGACGACCCTCACCGGAGCGATCTTGGCTGTGCAGTCGAAGAAGGGCTTGGCCTCCTTCAAGTCGTACGCCGATATCGCCAAGGGCGGAACGGTGCGAGATGCCACCAAGACCGTGACGATCCATGTCGCCCACGTGGAGTACCAGACCGAGAATCGGCACTATGCCCACATCGACTGCCCGGGCCACGCCGACTTCATCAAGAACATGATCACCGGCGCGGCTCAGATGGACGGCGCCATTCTGGTGGTCTCCGCCGCGGACGGCCCCATGCCGCAGACGCGCGAACACGTCCTGCTCGCCCGGCAAGTGAACGTGCCGGCCATCGTGGTCTTCCTCAATAAGGTGGACCTGGTGGACGACCCCGAGCTGCTCGATCTGGTCGAGATGGAGCTGCGGGACCTGCTCAACAAGTACGACTTTCCCGGCGATGAGATTCCGATCATCCGCGGTAACGCCCTGGGCGCCTATCAGAATCCGGACGATCCGGAAAAGACCAAGTGCATCCAGGAGTTGCTGGACGCGATCGACAGGTACATTCCGGAGCCGACGCGGGCGGTGGACAAGCCGTTCCTGATGGCGGTCGAAGACGTGTTCTCGATCGAAGGTCGCGGAACCGTGGCGACCGGCCGTATCGAGCAGGGCGTCATCAGGCCCGGCGACGAAGTCGAAATCGTCGGCTTCTCCCGCGAATCGCGCAAGACCGTCTGCACCAGCGTGGAGATGTTCAACAAGACGCTGGAGGAAGGGATCGCCGGGGACAACGTGGGCTGCCTGCTCCGCGGCGTCAAGCGCGACGAAATCGAGCGCGGTCAGGTTCTCGCCAAGCCCGGCTCCATCACCCCGCACACCGAGTTCGAAGCCGAGGTGTACATCCTTTCGAAGGAGGAGGGCGGCCGGCACACCCCCATTTTCGCCGGATATCGTCCGCAGTTCTACTTCCGCACCACGGACGTGACGGGCGAAATGAGCCTCTTGGGCGGGGCCGAAATGTGCTTGCCCGGCGAAAACGTCAAGATCAAGGTAGCCTTGATCGCGCCCGTGGCCATGCAAGAAAACTTGCGGTTCGCCATCCGCGAAGGCGGAAGGACGGTCGGTTCCGGCGTCGTCACCAAGGTGCTCAAGTAACGGCGACGGCCGCCGCGGAATCCGACGGCCGCTCGATGCAGCCGAACTCGCCTTGACGAACAAGGCGTCGCGCCATCACAATGAAGTACCCGGATGGAAGGCGAGGAATCATTCGCGATCAGCCGGGCAAGCCCCGGAATTGCGGGTAGGGGTGTAGCTCAATTGGTAGAGCACTGGTCTCCAAAACCAGCGGTTGGGAGTTCGAGTCTCTCCGCCCCTGTTGGCCGTCGGACCGGGACGGTTGCCGATCAAGGGCGTACGGTCCTCTGAATTCGTGGCGAGTTGCCCTCTCATGCTTCAGGTCGCCAGCAATCGAAAGAATTCCGGCGTGAACGCCCTATTCCAAGAACTGTTCCGCACGACGCTCTACAAGAGGAATCAGGGGCGCGTTGTCCGGCAGGGTACGTTCGCCGCGATCGTGGTGATCGTCGTTTTCGGGGCCTGGCGGCTGGGGCTGACGGCGGGCATGTGGGGCCTGGCCCTGGAATGGCAGCTCGGTCTGCCGGCCGTGCTGATCGCGGCGGGAGCTTGGATCGCGTTCCGCCTGATAAACGTCCCCGAGGTCGCGGATTTCCTGATCTCCGTGGAAGCCGAGATGCGGAAAGTGTCGTGGCCGAAAAGGAGCGAGCTGATTCGCGGCTGCGTCGTGGTGCTGGTGGTCATTTTCAGCCTGGCCCTGATTTTGACCGTTTACGATTTGTTTTGGCGAAGCTTCTTCGGGTGGCTCAACATCTACTGACCGCCCGGCGGCGGGCAAGGCCGATAGGCGGCGATCGCCGGCCCGGTCGTTCACCGCGGATGAGGTCGAGGGAATATGCGGCGGCGGGGTTTGCGGGAGGCTTCGCCACCCGTTATAATACACGATTCCCCGCCTGATTCCGGTCGATCCCCTCTGATCGGCTTGCCGTGCGAAAGCAAGTGCCCTGGATTCGGTTCGCGGGCGATTTGGACTCGAGAGGTTGATTGGATTTCATGACCGTGGACCCCGAAAACCCGTCCAACCTGCAAGGAAATGAGCCTCAGGCGGATCCGGTGCCGGGGTCCGGCAACGAGGCCGAATCGCCGTCGCGGTCAGGCGCGGGCGGCGGGACAGGCGGAGAGGCGATCGGGAAAAGCTCGGCCACACAAAGTCCGGAGCAAGGTCCGATGCCGGAATCGGCGGCCGAAGACCGGGCCGGCGACGATGACATGCCTCCCAAGGAATGGTACATCCTCAAGGTTCAAACCAACCGAGAGGATACCATTCGCGAGGCTTTGTTGCGGAGGATCAAGGTCGCCGGAATGGAGAGGTTCTTCGGCGACATCATCGTCCCGGTCGAAAAAGTGACGGAGTTCAAGGGCGGGCGAAAGAAGGTCCTTCGCCGCAAGCTCTATCCCGGCTATATCGTGGTGCAGATGTCTCTCACGGAAGATGCGTGGTTCCTGGTGCGTGAGACGCCGGGCATCGGAGACTTCACCGGGGCGATCGGGCGGCCGACGCCCATGCTGCCGCATGAGGTCAGCCGCATCCTCGCCAAGGCGGCGGAGGAAAAGGCGCAAGAGGCGCCCCGTTTGAAAATTGGTTGTAACGTCGGGGACCGGGTAAAAATCAACGACGGCCCGTTCGCGACCTTCGAGGGCGAGGTCTCGTCGATCGATGAGGCCAACGGGCGGGTAACCGTGGTAATCAGCATCTTCGGGCGAAGCACGCCCGTGGTGTTGGAGTATTGGCAGGTCGAGCAGATCGCCTAGGCGCGGCGGCGAGCGGACGTCACGGGCGGGACGCGGGCGGAATGCGGCGCAAGCCCGATCGCCGAAGCATCGAATCGCGAGCCTTGGGAATACGACTGGGACGCTAGAATGGCTAAGCAGTTGGTGGGTGTGGCGAAATTCCATGTGCCCGGCGGGCAAGCGACTCCCGCTCCGCCCGTGGGTACTTCGCTCGGTCGCTTCGGGATCAACCTCGGGCAATTCGTTCAGCAATTCAACGAGCGGACTCGGCAGCACCTGGGCATGCGGATTCCCGTCGTGGTGCGGGTCTATAACGACCGCAGTTTCGAAATGGAGACCAAGAGTCCGGTCGCCGCGGACCTGTTGAAGCAGGCGGCGGGGATCGCGAAAGGCGCGTCGAATCCGCCCAAGGAGAAGGTCGGGAAGGTGACCCGCGCTCAACTCGAGGAAATCGCCAAGGCCAAGATGGCGGACCTCAATGCCCGAGACATGGAACACGCCCGCCGAATTCTGGAAGGCAGCGCCCGGAGCATGGGATTGGATGTAGTCGATTGACCTTGGGTTACGCGGGTTGACCTAGGGTTACGTGGGTTACGCCGGTGTTGCGAGCTGAACGCCGCCGGCCCGAAGCATACGTATCAATCCCGTCGGTGTCCGAATTGACGTTCTATGACCGCCAAGCGAGGTTGAGTTGCCGGAGCAACCGTCGCCGGTGCGGGAGAGCCTGAAGGGTTCGCGAAATATGGTGAGACTTGCCAAATCGTACAAGGCGATGGCGGAGAAGGTGCCGGGCAAGACCCCGCTGCCTCTGCCGGAGGCCGTCAAGCTCCTCAAGTCCTTTGACAACCGCAAGTTCGAGCAGACGGTCGAGGTCGCGATTCGCACGGGCATCGATCCCCGGCAGGCCGATCAGATCGTCCGCGGGTCGGTGGTCTTGCCCCACGGGTTGGGCAAGGCCGTTCGCGTGGTCGTGTTCGCCAAGGGAGATCGCGCGGACGAGGCCAAGGCGGCGGGTGCCGATGAGGTCGGCGGGCCGGAGTTGGCCGAGAAGATCAAGGCGGGCTGGCTCGACTTCGACGTTTGCATCGCCGCGCCCGACATGATGGGCGTCGTCGGCCCCCTGGGCAAGGTTTTGGGGCCTCGCGGGTTGATGCCGTCGCCCAGGGCGGGAACCGTTACCCCGGACGTCGGCAAGGCCGTTCGGGAGTACAAGGCCGGGAAGGTGGAGTTCCGCAATGATTCGGGCGGCAATATCCACGCCCCGGTGGGAAAGATCCGTTTCGACGACCAAAAGCTGATTGAAAACATCCGAGCGTTCATCGACCATGTAATAAGTTTGAAGCCGGCGGCCGTCAAAGGGCAATACATCCGGGGAATTACGATCTCGGCTACCATGAGTCCCGGCATTCGCGTCGGCATTTGACGCCGATCAACGTCGTTTTGGGAGTCGGGATCGACTTTCCGGGCATGAGGGGTTCGACGCGATTCGCGAGCGGGCGGCCGAAGACACAATTCAAGGCGTGGGACTTCCGTCACCATGAGCAAGTTTGTCAAGCAGCAGATCACCGATTTTTACCGCCGTAAATTGGACGGCGTGGACGCCGCGGTCCTGGTCAACGTGATCGGTCTGAATGGACCGAAGACGACGCGATTGCGGCGGGAATTGGCGGAAAAGAACATCCGCGTGATGGTCGTCAAGAACACCTTGGCCCGGCGAGCCTTGACCGGCACGCCGCTCGAGGCGGCCTTCACGGAGGCGGCGGGGCCGACCGCCATTTGCTGGGGCGGCACCGACATCGTGGCCTTGGCCAAGGAGGTGATGCGGCTGGCCGAGGATGAAACCTTCTCCCCCTTCGCGCCCAAAGGCGGCGTGATGGAGGGGGAGCGGCTCACCGCCGAGCAGGTCAAGGAGATCAGCAACTGGCCGTCGCGCGAGGAAGTGCTGGCGAAGATCGCGGGTCAAATCCTGGCTCCGGCGGCGAATTTGAGTGCCCTGATCGGGGCGGTCGGGCAGACCCTGGCGGGCCAGATCGAACAGATTGCGGAAAAGGATGCGGAAACGGAGTCGCCGGCCGAGCAGGCGGCTTCCACGGGAAGCGAGGGCGAGGCGGCGGCCCCGGCATGACGGCGGCTCGTCGCGGCGAACCGGAAGGGACCTCCGAACGCCGCTTGGCGTCAGCGTATTCGGCGAAACTTCGAGCGAGGGGGGAAGGCCGCCCGGCGCTCAAGCGAATGAGGGTTTTTCGAGGAAAGGATCGGATCTATCATGGCAAGTGACGTTGCGGTTCGTGAGTTCAGCCCCAAGGCCAAGGACTTGGGCGAGCAAATCCTGAGCCTCACCCTGAAAGAGGCGAAGGAATTGACCGACTACTTGGAACAGGTGGGCGGAATCAAGCCGGCCGCCGGCGGGGTGGTGATGGCCGCCATGCCGGGAGCGGGCGATGCCGGAGGCCAAGCCGCCGCCCAGGAAAAGACCGAGTTCGACGTCGTCCTGGAAAACTTCGGCGCCAACAAGCTGAAGGTCATCACGGCGGTTCGCGCGCTGATCCCGGGGATCAGCTTGGCCGACGCCAAGAAGCTGGTCGAGAGCGCTCCCTCCAAAATCAAGGAAGGTGTCAGCAAGGAAGAGGCCGAAAAGGCCAAGGCGGCCCTGGAAAAAGAAGGCGCCACCGTCGCCGTCAAGTGAGCGATGGAAGGGGCGGCCGGCTGTTTCAGCTTGCGTGCACGTCCGCAATCGGGGCATCAGAGGTTAGCGCGTCTTTCTTTTTCGGATATGCCAACGGATGCGCGTTGACTCGATTTCGAGCGGGAGCCTGGTATTCGTGACGAGTCTGGGCCGATTGTTGCTTTTTGCGCCCGGCGGGTCGTAAAGCGGCAATCGGCGCCGGGCTCGTTCTTTGTTTCTTGCCTCTGCGCATTTGGGAGGATGAGGTCTCAATGGCGATTTCTTCGCGACGCCGTCTGGAGCCTACCACGACACGAGTGTTCGGAAGTCGGCAAAGCCAGTTTCCGATTCCGGAGTTGAGTAAGATTCAAACCGAGGCCTACAGCCGCTTTCTCCAAGCCGATGTCCCTTGGAACAAACGTAAGGAGCAGGGGCTGGAGGCCTTGCTGCGGGAAGTATTTCCCATCGAGACCTACGACAAGTCGATCCGGCTGGAATACATCCGCTACGAATTGGGCAAGCCCCGATTCACGCCGCAAGAGTGCCGGCAACTCCGCCTGACCTACAGCCGCCCCGTCAAGGTCTGGCTCCGCCTGACCAAGGAACAACCCGTCGAGGAAGAGGTGGCCCTGGGCGAATTGCCGATCATGCTGGGGGGCGGCGAGTTCATCATCAACGGGGCGGAACGGGTGATCGTGAGCCAGTTGCACCGCAGCCCCGGCATGGATTTCCTGGAGACCCGCGAAAAGGATAGCGACCGCAAGATCCATAATTGCCGGATCATTCCCGAGCGGGGAAGCTGGGTCGAGATCATGCTCTCCCGCCGCGAAACGCTCTCCGTTCGCATCGACCAGAGCGGCAAGTTCCCCGCCCTGACCCTGCTCCGCGCCATGGATCCCGCGTACAGCGAGAATGCGGCGATCCTGCGGGCGTTTTTCGGCGACGAAATCAAGGAGGAGACGATCGTCGACGGGCGGAGCGCGGCCAAGCTGGAAGGCAAGATCGCCGTGGAGGACGTGGTCTATCCGGCGGAGAGTCCGAACGCGGGCGAGATCATCGTCGAGTGCGGGCAGAAGATCACCAAGACGGTCGCCGAGCAGATCTGCGCTTCCGGCTTGAAATCGGTGGCGGTCATGCCCGCCATGAAGAATCCGCTGATCCTCAACTCCTTGGCGGAAGACCCCACCGCCGGCCACGAAGAGGCCTTGCTTCGGATTTATCAGCGTCTGAGGCCGGGCAATCCGGCGCAGTTGGAACGGGCGAAGGCCCTGTTCCACGAGAAGTTCCGCGATCCCAACCGCTATCGCCTGGGGCGCGTGGCCCGATTTCGCATCAACCGCAAGCTCGGTCTGGACGTGCCGGAAGATGAAATGTGCCTGCGGCCGGAGGACTATATCGCGGCCATCAAGTATTTGGTCCGGTTGCGGAGCGGAGACCCCACCGCCGAACCCGATGACATCGACCACCTGGGCAATCGCCGCGTGCGGACGATCGACGAGTTGGCGGGCGAGGAGCTGCGCAAGGGCTTCTTGAAGCTCCGCCGCACGGTGCAGGACCGCATGGCCTACAGCGACGCGGCGGACATGACCCCGCGGAGCCTGATCAACGCCAAGAGCGTTTCCGCGGCGATCGAGTATTTCTTCGGCCGCGGCGAGCTGTCGCAGGTGGTGGACCAGACCAACCCGCTCTCGATGCTCACGCACGAGCGGCGTTTGTCGGCCTTGGGTCCGGGCGGCTTGAACCGGAAACGGGCGGGCTTCGAGGTCCGCGACGTGCACGCCTCGCACTACGGCCGGGTCTGCCCCATCGAGACGCCGGAAGGCACCAACATCGGGTTGATCTCCAGCCTCGCGATCTACGGCTCGATCGACGAATACGGCTTCTTGATCGCTCCCTATCAGGTGCTCAAGAAAGGAGTGCTGCAAGACGAGATTCGCTGGTTGCGGGCGGACGAAGAATACGATGCGTACCTGGCCCCCGCCGACACCCCCGTGGTGAACGGCAAGATTCAGCTCGACAGCCTGGTGGCCCGGCATCGCGGCGACTTCATCATGGTGCCCACCGATCACGTCCAATACATCGACGTCTCGCCGGCCCAGATCGTCGGCGTTTCGGCGGGTTTGATCCCGTTCCTGGAACACGACGACGCCAACCGGGCCTTGATGGGATCGAACATGCAGCGGCAGGCCGTGCCGCTTTTGGTCACCGAGCCGCCCCTGGTGGGAACGAATCTCGAGCGCCGCGTGGCGGAGAACTCCAGCCTGGTGGTCCGCGCCAAGCGTGCCGGGACCGTGACCCGCGTGGATGCCGAACACATCGTGATCGACGACACGGACGAATACCGCTTGGACAAGTTCATGGGGCTGAACGAACGGACCTGCCAAAACCAGAAACCGATCGTGCAGTTGGGACAAAAGGTCGAAAAAGGGCAGGTCATCGCCGACGGCGCCGCGATCTTCAACGGCGAACTGGCGCTGGGACGCAATTTGCTGGCGGCCTTCATGTCGTGGGAAGGGTACAACTTCGAGGACGCCATCATCATCAGCGAGGAATTGTTGCACGGGGACGTTCTCACGTCGATCCACATCGAGGAGTTCGACGCCGAGGTCCGCGAGACCAAACTGGGCCGCGAGGAATTCACGCGCGATATTCCCAACGTCAGCGAGAAGGTCTTGCGGAATCTGGACGAGAACGGGATCGTGCGGGTGGGCACGCACGTCAAGCCGGGCGACATCCTGGTGGGGAAAATCACCCCCAAGTCCAAGACGGAATTGACGCCCGAGGAAAAGCTCCTGCACGCCATCTTCGGGCGAGCGGGCGAGGATGTGAAGAACGACTCGTTGGAGGTCCCGCCCGGCGTGGAGGGGATCGTCATCCATACCGAGAAATTCGCCCGCCGCATGAGCCTCTCCGAGGAGGAGCGCAAGGAATTCGAGCAACAGGCGAAGGAGATCGAGACCGAGGGCAACGCCAAGATCGCCGAAGCCTTCGGGAAGCTGGTCGCCGCGATCGAGGACGCGTTGAAGACTCGCCTGACCGACGAGGAGGGCAACCATCTCGTCGAAGGTCAGGAGCATCGCTACGTCGCGGAGCAGGCTCAGCGATTCAGCATCGACCGCCTGGATATCCGCACGGAGCGGCTCCGCAAACAGGTCGAGAAAATCTACGAGGAGATGTGGCCCGCCGTCGAAGCGGCCATCGACAACCGAGATCATCAGCTCAATTCCCTGAAGCGGGGCGACGAGCTGAAGAGCGGCGTCTTGCAAATGGCGAAGGTCTACATCGCCACCAAGCGGCAGATCTCGGTGGGCGACAAGATGGCGGGACGCCACGGAAACAAGGGCGTGATCTCGAAGATCGTGCCCAAGGAGGATATGCCTTTCCTGGCGGACGGCACGCCCGTGCAGATTCTCCTCAACCCCTTGGGCGTGCCCAGCCGCATGAACGTCGGCCAAATCCTGGAGACGCACCTGGGTTGGGCGGCGGCGAAATTGGGCTTTCGGGCCGTTACCCCCGTCTTCGACGGCGCCGACGAGGACAGCATTCGGGAGTGCTTGCGGGAGGCCGGCCTGCCGGAAAGCGGCAAGGTGACCCTCTATGACGGCCGGACCGGCGAACCTTTCGAGCAGCAGGTGACCGTCGGCTACATCTACATGCTGAAGTTGCATCACTTGGTGGACGACAAGATTCACGCTCGGGCGACCGGGCCGTATTCGCTCATCACGCAGCAGCCGCTGGGGGGCAAGGCCCGATTCGGCGGCCAGCGCTTCGGCGAGATGGAGGTCTGGGCATTGGAGGCCTACGGCTCGGCCTACATCCTGCAAGAGCTGTTGACCGTGAAGAGCGACGACGTGGACGGCCGCACCAAGATCTACGAATCGATGGTCAAAGGGGAGAACACTCTGGAGGCCGGCACCCCCGCCAGCTTCGACGTATTGGTCAACGAGATTCGGGGTTTGGCCCTCAATATGCAGTTGGAAAAAGGCCCCAGTATTTGACGGCGGCGCGGGCAGGCCGCCCGCACGCCTCCGTAACCGCGGCGGGACCCCGGGGTCCCGGCCGCTTTCGCCGATCAACGCAATCACGACCTCCGATTTCTTTTCCCTCGGAAAAAGGAGTGCCCAAGGTGAGTTTCGCCGACGTTTCCTACGAACGCGTGAACGAATACATGGCCGTCAAGTTGAGCTTGGCGCGCCCCCACGACATCCGGAGCTGGTCTTTCGGCGAAGTCAAGAAGCCGGAAACGATCAACTACCGCACCTACAAGCCGGAAAAAGACGGCCTGTTCTGCGAGCGCATCTTCGGGCCGGAAAAGGACTGGGAGTGCTCGTGCGGCAAATACCGCGGCATGAAGTACAAGGGCATGGTCTGCGACCGTTGCGGCGTGAAGATCGCCCACAGCCGCGTCCGCCGCAAGCGGATGGGCCATATCGAATTGGCCAGCCCCGTCGTCCACATCTGGTTCTTCAAGGCTTCCCCCAGCCGTCTGGGAACCCTCCTGGGGATGAAGGTCTCCAGCCTGGAAAAGATCATCTATTACCAGGATTACGTGGTCATCGAGCCGGGCGACACGCCGCTGAAAAAGCTGCAACTCCTGACGGAGGAGGAATACCGCCAGGCCAGGGCCGAGTACCCCGAGGGGGCGTTCCACGCCGACATGGGGGCCGAGGCCGTCCGCAAGCTGCTGACCGACATGGACTTGGTCCGGCTCTCGCGGGACTTGCGCGTGGAATTGGGCGAGACCAACTCCAAGCAGAAAAAGAAGGAGTTGATCGCGCGCCTGAAGCTGGTGGAGTCGATCCGCGACAGCGACAACCGGCCCGAGTGGATGGTGCTCGACGTGCTGCCGGTCATCCCCCCGGATTTGCGGCCCTTGGTGCTTTTGGATTCGGGCAGCTTCGCCACCAGCGATCTCAACGACTTGTACCGGCGGATCATCAACCGCAACAACCGGCTGAAGAAGCTGGTCGACCTGAACGCGCCGGACGTCATCATCAAAAACGAAAAGCGGATGCTGCAGCAGGCGGTGGACGCCCTGTTCGACAACGGTCGCTGCAAGCGGCCCGTCGTCGGCTCCAGCAACCGCCCGCTCAAGTCCTTGACCGACATGATCAAGGGCAAGCAGGGCCGCTTTCGCGAAAACCTGCTGGGCAAACGCGTGGACTATTCGGCACGCAGCGTGATCGTGGTCGGTCCGAGCCTCCGCCTGCACCAATGCGGCCTGCCCAAACGCATCGCCCTGGAGCTGTACTCGCCCTTCATCATTCGGCGCCTGCGCGAGCTGGGGCACGCCGATACGATCAAGAGCGCCAAGAAGATGCTGGAGCGGCGGGACGAGGAGGTCTGGGACATCTTGGAGGAGGTCATCCAAAATCACCCCGTCCTCTTGAATCGCGCTCCGACGCTGCACCGCATCGGCATCCAGGGCTTCGAGCCGGTGCTGGTGGAGGGCAATGCCATCCAGTTGCACCCCTTGGTATGCAAGGGCTACAACGCGGACTTCGACGGCGACCAGATGGCGGTCCATTTGCCGCTCTCCATCGAGGCGATAGTCGAAGCCCACACACTGTTGATGTCGTTCCATAACATCTTCAGCCCGGCCAACGGCAAGCCCATCATCAGTCCCTCCCAGGACGTGGTCATGGGTTGGTATTACCTGACCTTGGGCTTGGCGGGGTGCCGCGGCGAGGACTCGGTGTTCTCCTCCTTGGACGAGGTGGAATTGGCGCTTGCCCTGAAAAAGGTGGATACGCACGCACAGATTCGCGTCCGCTTGCCGGACGGGGTGCGCGTCAAGGGCCGGCCCGACATCGCGCCCGGATCCGTCATCGAAACGACCGTCGGCCGCGTCTTGTTCAACCTGATGCTGCCCAAAGGCCTGTATTACTACAACGAGACCATGTCCGGCAAGGCCTTGGCCCAGGTCATCTCGGACTGCTACGAGCTGCTGGGGCGGCCGGCCACGATCGACCTCTTGGACAACATGAACCGGCTCGGCTTCCGGCAGGCGACGTTGAGCGGCTTGAGCTTCGCCACGGACGACCTGCTGATCCCGCCCAACAAAGGCAAGATCATCGCCGACGCCCAAAAGACCGTCATGCAGAAGCACCGCGCCTACGAGCGCGGCATCATTACCGAGGGCGAACGGAAGAACGCCGTCTTGGACGCCTGGACCCACGCGCGGGAAGCCATCACCAACGATCTCAAGGAATTGTTGGCGAACGACCGGCGCTATCCGGGCTACGTCAACCCCATCCATTTGATGTCGGAATCCGGCGCCCGCGGTAACATCGAACAGGTGCGGCAGTTGGCGGGGATGCGGGGCCTGATGAGCAAGCCCTCCGGCGAGATCATCGAAACGCCGATCAAGGCCAACTTCCGCGAAGGTTTGACCGTCTTCGAGTACTTCAGCTCCACCCACGGGGCCCGCAAGGGTTTGGCCGACACCGCCTTGAAGACGGCCGACTCCGGCTACCTGACGCGAAAACTGGCCGACGTGTCGCAGAACGTCGTCGTCACGATGCATGACTGCGGAACGACCCAAGGCGTGACCAAGGGTATTGTGTACCGCGGGGAAAAAGTGGAAGTCAGCCTGGCCGAAGCCATCCGCGGGCGGGTCAGCCGGGCCAATATCGTCAACCTCATCACCGACGAAGTGATCGTCCGCGAGAACGAGCTGATCACTCCCGAGATCGCCCGCAAAATCGAGGAAAACAACATCCAGCGAATTCAGGTTCGCAGTCCGTTGACCTGCGAGGCGCCCCTGGGCGTGTGCGCGTTGTGCTACGGCATGGACATGTCGACGGGCCGACTGGTGGAAGAGGGATTGGCGGTCGGCATCATCGCCGCGGAAAGCATCGGTGAGCCGGGCACCCAATTGACGATGCGGACCTTCCATATCGGCGGCACCGCGGCCCGCGCCCTGGAGGAGTCCCAGGTCCGCGCCCGGCAGCCCGGACAGGTCCGCTTGGTACGCATGCAAGTGGTCACGAACGCGGCGGGGGACCGCATCGCGATCTCTCGCAACGGCCGGCTCTTGATCTTGGACGAGAAGGGCCGAGAACTGGAAGGATACGAAGTCCCCTTGGGCGCCCATCTCAAGGTGGATGACGGCCAACGCGTGGAAGCGGGGCAAGTCTTGTGCGACTGGGACCGCCACAATATCCCCATCATCGCCGAAGTCGGGGGACGGGTCCGGTTCGAGGATCTGGTCGAAGGCGAAACCCTCCGCGCCGATCGCGATGCCGCCGGAACCATCCGCCGCATCGTGATGGAGCATCGCGGGGACCGCCAGCCGCAGATCATCCTCGAAGACCCTGAGACGGGCAAGATCTTGGGCTACGAATACTTGCCCGAAAAGGCCCATATCGAAGTCGACGAAGGGCAGATCGTGACGCCGGGGACCCTGCTGGCCAAGCAGCCGCGGGAAGTGACGGGGACTCAGGATATCACGGGCGGTCTGCCCCGCGTGACGGAGCTTTTCGAAGCCCGCAAGCCCAAGGACCCCGCCATCATGGCCGAAATCGACGGCGTGGTGGAGCTGCTCGGCGAGAAGCGTCGCGGCAAGCGCACGATCATCATCCGCAGCGACAGCGGCATCGAACGCGAGCACATGGTCTCGCCCGGCAAGCACCTCCGCGTGCACACCGGCGACTTCGTCCGCGCCGGCGACGCCCTGGTGGAAGGCCCCCTGGTCCCCCACGACATCCTTCGCATCTCCGGCGAGGAGGCCTTGCAGCAGTATCTGGTCCGCGAAATCCAGAACGTGTACCGCCAGCAAAAGGTGGAAATCAACGACAAGCACATCGAGATCATCGTGGCCCAAATGCTCCGCAAAGTGCGAGTCGAGAACGGGGGCGACACCGGCCTCCTGGAAGGCTCCATGATCGACAAGTTCGAGTTCCGCGCGAAGAACGCCGAATTGATGAAATGCGTGAAGGTGGTGGAGCCGGGGGATACGCACTTCTCGGCCGACGAGATCGTCCCGCGCGAGGTCTTCGAGCACGAGAACACGCAAGTCGAGGCGGCGGGCAAGAAGCCGGCCAAGTGCGTCCCGCCCAGGCCGGCGG
>JAAZNR010000198.1 GCA_012798155.1 Thermogutta sp.
ATACGTCCCCGTGGGAACCATTGCGGCGGTCTTCGAGGAAGTCTTGCGCGGGCATTCCCAATTCGGCTTGGTGCCGCTGGAGAACTCCACGGACGGCAGAATCGCCGATACGCTGGACATGTTCTCGCGGCATCCCACGCGTATCTGCGGGCAAGTGGAGCTGGAGATTCATCACGCCCTGCTGGCGCGCTGCCCGCGCACCGAGATTCGCGAAGTCTACAGCCGCCCGCAAGCTTTGTCTCAATGCCGCAATTGGCTTTCGAAGCATCTGCCGGGCGCCCGCTTGGTCGAGGTCACGAGCACCTCCACGGCCGCCCAATTGGCCATGGAAAAGCCCGGCGCGGCGGCCATCGCGGCAATGCAAGCGGGAGTCCACTACGGCCTCGACGTGATCGCGGAAAACATCGAGGACAATGCCGGAAACACGACCCGATTCGCGATCATCGGCGGCACCGTCTCCCCCCGGACGGGCAACGACAAGACCGTGATCATGTTCCAATTGGAACACCGGCCCGGCACCTTGGCCGACGCCATGAGTATCTTCAAGAAGAACAAGCTCAATCTCACGTGGATCGAGTCTTTCCCCATGCCGGGTTCCCGCGGGGCCTACTATTTCTTCGTGGAGCTTGAAGGCCACGAGAGCGAGTTGCGCGTTCGCAAGGCGATCGCCGCCCTGCAACGAAAGACCCTTCGCTTGGAGTTGCTGGGGTCTTATCCGGCCGTCTCGCCGGTGGCGGGCTAGCCCCGGCAACCGCGCGCCCGGCGGACTTTCCGCAAACCGCACAGCCGGGCCGGCTATCGTAACGCGTACCCGTTCACGGGCCGGCCCGATCTGTCTTTGAAACGCAGAGGGCGCGGAGAAAAAAGAATTGGTAGCCGCAACTCTGCGTCCTCTGCGTTTCCTTTGCATTCCCCAAAGCCGTTCACGTGCCTGCCGCCGACCCGTGAACGGTTACCCTAGCCCGAACCGCTCGGGTTCGCTGCTCTCCCATCGCGATCAGTGCATCTCGGTCTTCACCTCGGCCAGCGCCGGACGATAGAAGTTGAACTGCACGTTGGGGTGATCGGCCAGCAGCGACATGGGGACGGAACTATCGGCGACCCCCTTCGAGATCATGAGCGCGGTCAGCCTCATGCCGAAGGGGTTGTCGTGCATGCCGGCGTGCCAAATGGAGACTTTCTCCGCCTTCCAAGTCTCCACCGGACCGACGGTGGCGGCCTGCGTGGGGACGAGATTCACCCGGCCCCCGCCGCTGGTCCGCGCGTTTTGCATGATCGTCACCGGATGCAGGTCGGTGACGCGGGTGCGGAGTTTTCGATATTCCTGCGGCGGAGGCGGCTCATCCTTCCATCGACCTCGCCGGCGGGGCGGATCGTTGAATGCCCAGTGCTTGATATCCCCCTGCCCGCCCTGCATCACCACACAGCGAACCGCATCGTACGAGGCGGAATAGGCGGCGAGGTCTCCTGTCGGAAAACGGAGGTGATCCTTCGGCATTCGCAGCTTGGGTTGAATCCGGCCGAAGCATAAATCCCAGTCCGCCCGGGCAAAGCTCAAGGGATGATCGGTCGGGACGGGCGAGCCGTTCTCCACCCATTCGTCCATGCCCCAAAAGTGCGCGTCGCGGACATCGAGGTTCAATTCATTGACCAGCCGCGCGACCAGCGGCAATTGTTCGGTCGGGCCGATCGGTCCGCAGATACCGCAAGGGTTGTCGGCCGTCGATTGTCGCCACGCCTGGATGTATTCCAGGGCCTCGGCCAGATAGAAATCTTCCAGCGTGTCGTACATGACGACGCGAAATCCCGGGCGGGACAGCCGTTCGACCTGGCGGGCCGTGAGTTTCGCGGCATCTTCCAGAATCCCGGCATCCAGGGTCGTGTAATCCCACCAGTCGGGCGCCAGTTTACTGAGCGGTCGGGCCATCAGCATGTCTCCCAAGTCAAGCCGGACGAGTCCGTATCACCGCCAGGCTCCGCCGCCCCGCCGTGAAGTCGCCGCTGGCGGCCGACTCCGCGTTTTTACGGCAAGCGGGCCGAGCTTCCCATCGCCCTGCGTGCCGCCGCGCTCCCGGTCCGGATGCGCATCGGGCAACGGGGATTAGTGTAGTCCTTCACCCTGACGTTTACCACCGTCCGGTCAGCCTCGGCGGTCAGCCTCACATTTACCACCGTCCGGTCAGCCTCACCGGTTATTTTTACTTTTACCACTGTCCGGTCAGACTGAGGTAGGCCAGGGCCGCCGGATCGACGGACTTGGTGTTCTGATTGTCGGAGGCCACGGCGCGGACCTGAGAGAATCCGTGCACGCGATAGCGGAACGACTGCGAGGCGGGGCCGCCGGAAAACTCCAACCCGAAGGCCGTCGCGGCCAGATGATCGGCGACATCCGAATCGTACAGCAGGGCGTAGTCGTTGCCGCCGTTGTCGGAGGTCGCATCCACCTGTTCGAACTCGCGGAGACGGATCGTGTAATCGGAGCCTGACAGTCGCGTCAACGTGGGCCGGCCGACGAAGATCTCGTCGCCCGCCGAATCCTGGAGGGCGGCCTGATCGTTTCCGCCGGCCAGGGAGTAGGCGTGCACGTAGTCGAAGAGATTGGCCGTCAGGGTATAGCCCCGGCCGGTCATCGTGACCGCACCCCGCCCGCCCCCAAAGTTGTCGTCGCCCGCCGAATCGTAGATGTGGACCACGTCGTTTCCCCCCTGGGACGCCGTGACTTCCGTGCGGGCATAGCCCTGGATTCTCAAGTTGTGTCCGCCGGCCTGGAACGTTAGCAGGCGAGGCGCCATGACGAATTCGTCGTCGCCGGCCGTGTCCGTGATGGAGGCGGAGTCCGATCCGCCCATCGAATAGACGGTGGTTTCGCGGAATCCGTACGCGGCTTGGGCGAAGTCGCCGCCGGCGACGGCGATCGCGCCTGGTGCCCCGCTGAGGCTCTCCGCCCCGTCGGATCCCCTCAGATAGGCGACGTCATTCCCGCCCGACAGCGAACGCCCCACCATTTGCTCGAAACCGTCGGCTTGGATTTTGTAGCGGTGGCCGGCCATGCTCGCCAACTGCGGGGCGGCGATGAACGTATCGTCCCCCGCCGAGTCGCGAAGCTCGGCCGAATCGAGACCGGAATCCAGGGCATGGGCGCGTACTTCCGCGAACCCCTTGGCGCGGACAAAGTAGTCGTAATCGGCACTGGTAATGCGGGACCACAGCGGGGTGCCGACGAGGAAGTCCTTGCCGTCGGTGTCATAGAGGTCGGCGACGTCGTCCCCGCCGTTGCGGCGATAGGCGTGGACGATTTCGGTCTCCGCGGCCTCGAAACGGAAGCCGCCGCCTTCCAGCACGCTGCTCCCCAGCCGGCCCGTGAAGACGTCGTCGAAGGGCGTGTCGATGATCTCCGCCACGTCCTGGCCCGCTCCGCCGAGGAACGCGACCTGCTCCGTACCGCGGACGGAGACGCTGAAGCCGACCGCCGTCACGTCGGCCCCGACGTCGCCGCCGTACACACCCATCGTCACGACGTCATCGCCGTCGGAGCCGTGCACGACGACTCGATCGTTACCGTCGCGACCCTGGAAGCTCACCCGGCTGACCAAGGGATCCAGCTCGTACGGGACTCCGTTAAGGACGGCGTAGAACCCGCGGTCGTATCCAATCTCGATGGTGTCGTCGCCGGAAGTGCCCAGGATCGCGACTTCCGGCTCGCCGAGGGAAAGCGTGGCCGGGTTGGCCAGCGTAACATCGACGTTGCCGGATAGCCCGGCGACCATCAGGTAGTAGGTGGTGCCGGCGGTTACCCCGGCATAGTCCAGGTGCGCGGCATCCGCTGCCAGAAGTTGGTACAGGCCGTCGGCATCAAGGGTCACCAGGGCGGTTTGGGTGCCGGCCCCGACACCCGCTCCGGAGACATCCGCCGTGAAAGCACCGTCTGCGGCCACCCGGAAACTGTACCACAGCGTGCCGCTCGAGGGTGATTGATTTATTAGATCGAGCGTGGACACCGTGCCCAACGGCGCGGCGGTCCGTGTGGGCAGCACCGCTACGGTTTGGATCGAGGTATCCGTCTCGGCGGGGCCAAAAGCGGCTTGTGTGACCGTGTAAACGCCGGCTGACGAATAGGTATGGAAACCCGCATCATCGAAATATCCATCCCCATAGTCGTACAGCACGTCATCGTAGCCGATCGAGGCGTTCATGAAGACGACCGATCGGTTCAACGGGACGGCCGCGGGCGTGACCACGAAACGAGAAACGGTCGTCGGATCTCCGGTCCCCCAGGTTTGCGTGTTGACATCATACGTGCGGCGATACGGCGTGCCGCCCACGGAGAAATAGATCGCCGCTTCCTCGATATGCAGGTTTTCGATCCGGTTGGCGGGATCGCCCGCGAAGGATTCCACGGCGGTCCGCCAGCCGCCGGCCGTATTGTCGTAAACGCCATATCCCACGTCACGAGGCTGGAATGTATCGTCGAATCCCGAAGCGTACGCCACGGACCAGGCGGCCAGGCCCTTGCGCAACGTAATCTGGTGAATGCGGACCGTGGTGGGATTGGATGACTGGTAGATTTGCCAGGTTTGTGAAGTCCGATCGTAAGTTCCCAAAACCACGTCGTTCAGGGTGGAGTAGGCGAACGTCCCGTGCTGCACCTCGAGCATGGAGACGCTCGTCGCCAAGTCATGCGTCGAGAGCCGGAGTTGCCACTGACCCAATCCATAGTCGTAGGCCGCCGCGCCGACGTTCCGCGCCACGCAGCTTCCGCCGTCTTCGTACCCGATCGTCCAGGCCACGATGCCTCCGTGATTCCGGACGTCCACAATGGACCGGTTTGCCGCCTCGGGGGAAGAGAACGACTGCCACAGTCCCCGTCCGGGGTCGTAGGCGGCGATGCCCACCGTGCGTTGTACCCAGCCGCCCGAGCCGTCGGGCCGCGATACCGTCCACGCCGCCAAACCATTGCTGATAGAGATGTTATCGAAACGGACGTTGGTGCCCTCCGACGTGGAGCTTAGTTTCCACTTCTTTTGGGCGGCATCGTAGAAGGCGGTACCCAAGCTTCGGGTCACGGCCCCGCCGGCGTCGGTCGCTTCCATGACCCAGGCGGCCATCGAGTCGTTGGACACGAGCTGCGTAATCGTCTGATTGGCGGCCAAGGTCAGGGTCTTGGTTTGGAAGCCTCCGATGCGAGAGTCGTAGGCCGTCAACGTGAGTCGATTGTTCACCACTGTTCCCGAGGCGTCTTTCTTCACCGAAACCCAGGCCTGGATTCCCGGGCTCGAGGCCGCGTCCGTGACCTGCCAACCCAATTCGTCGCTGGTTTGTGTGGATTTCCAGGTGTGCCGGGCCGTGTCGAAGAAGGCCGCTCCCAGCTCTTGGACCGTGCCCGTATCCGGCCGCTTGGCCTGCCAGGCGACCGACTGCCATCCCACGGAGAGATCGCGGGCTTCGAGATCGGCCGGCACCGAGGTCTGAAAACGCTTCCACTCGTGGACCTCGGCATCGTAATAGGCCATGCCGATCCAAGCCGGGCGGTGGCCGGCACCTTCCGGCAGCCCGATCGTCCACGCGACAACGCCCTCGTTATTGGCCGTCTCCACGATAGTCCGTTTGCCCAGCGAGCCGGCCGTCTGAAAGAACTTCCACTCTTTCAGCGTGGCATCGTAGGCGGCGGCACCGATCTCCCGCGGGACGAAGGCCGACCCTTCCGGATAGCCCACCGTCCAAGAGACGACTCCCTGGCGGTTCTCGAATTGAAACACGCTGAGCCGGCCCAGGTTCGCGGACTGGCCGACGATCCATTGTGCCGCGTCGGTGTCGTAAACGGCAAAACCCACGCGGCGAGCGACTACCCGACCCAACGAGTCCTGGGTTCCCACCGTCCAGGCGACATATCCGTCATTGACAATCAAATCCGTAATGATCTGCGAATCGAGATAGTCCTGCGATCCATCCTGCCAAACGTCGCCGACTTCGGCCCGGAATCGCACGGTGTGCCCATCGACCCATGCCTCCACCGTACTTGGGGGAGCGTAAGGTAACGCCGTGCTTTGCAGGACCGTGGGCGTCGTCATCACGCCGATTTCCGGGGGGAGATAATCGCCGGAGACGCCCGAGCCGGACAAGGAGAGCGGAGCCACCACGGGATCGTTAAGCCCCAACCCACTGAGGAGTTGCCGGTCCTCCAGACTTTCTAACAGCAGCCGTGTAGATTTGCGCGTGCGGCGAGAAATCCGCGGCTTTGTTCGACGCGGCAGAAGGCTCTTCCAAAACGCCATGATGACCGTCCTTGATTGCTCTCGGGTGAGTTGGTTCGGTGCAGGGAGATCCCGCCGCCCTGGGGCCGGAGTCTCTCCGTACTTTGTCCCCGCAGGCCGCTCCTATACCTGAGCGAGTCGCTGTTGTCATCGGCAAAATGTGCGGGAAAAGTACAGTCGATCTCTCCCTGACATTCGGAAAAAATGATGCAGTCCCCGCCCATTGCGGAAGGTGGGGAGGGTTGGAAGGGCATGGGGCCGGCCGCCGGGGAGAGAAGCCGAGAGGCCGCCACGCGGGCCGTACACGTGCCATCACCCTTCTTGTGGCATCCTTCGCAAACCGCCAGGCTGCCTAAACGTGGGGGTGAAATGGAATTGCCGCGTGACCGGGGGCTGCGCTCCGCTACGACCCCAGCCACCCAAAGTGTTTCTTCCCAACCGTCCGGATATTTCTCCACTCAGCCATCTGAAAGGCGATTGCCGGCCGGCTGGGGGCTGCGCTCCGCTCGTCGTCCACTCCGCCGCCCGATTCGGCAGTTCCCTGAACCCCTAGCAGGGGACATTTCTATTCGTCAAAATCAGGGGACATTTCTATTCGCGGGTAACACAACGATTCCGCTAACTGTGGTTTCCGGCACCGGCAACCGCTAGAATAATGAGTGGGCGACGGGGTTTTTCGTGGGGGGCGACGGGATTTCTCGTCTTCGAGCCTTCGTTCGCCCGGCCTGAGCAGGGGAATGGATCATGATCTTCCGACCCGACATGTTGCTGTTCGGCGATGCCGCCGGCCCGATCATCACGCTGATCATCATCGTGATTTCGATCATCGCGAGCGTGCTGCAACAGATGGCGGAGGCGAAAAAGAGAAAGGGTCCGGTCGGGCGACGCCCCCCTCGAGGCCGCCCGCCCGCCCAGGACGACCTGCAGCGAGAAATCGACGCATTTTTGAAAGGGGCGGGCAAAAAGGCGGAAGAGCCGCGCGGGCGAAGGGTTCCCCAGCCCGTACCGGCCGAAGCGGTCGAACCCGTCATCGTGGCCGAGCCGGTGGAGCAGAGTCTGGCGGACCACGTTCGCCAGACCATGGGAGAGCTTGGCGGAACGGGCGCAGCCGTGACGCCGGCGGCAACGAGCGAGCGAGGACGCCGTGCCTCCGGGGATCGCGCGGAACAGCGCCGCGCCGGCCGGACCTCGAGGTCGGTGCCGCCGCAAAGGAGAACTGCGGCCGCCGCGGATGCGCGGTCCGCAAGCGCCGGGCCGGCCGCCCCGAGCGCCGCCACCGCCTCGCGGGTGGTTCGAGCAAGCGAGTACCCGCTCTCC
>JAAZNR010000199.1 GCA_012798155.1 Thermogutta sp.
ATCGCCGAATACAGCGATCATTTTCTTCTCGGACAACGGCGGGAATATGTACAACCAGGTGGACGGCGTCGTCCCCACCAGCAATGCGCCGCTGCGGGGCGGGAAAGCGACGGTTTACGAAGGCGGTATTCGGGTCCCCGCGGTGGTGGTTTGGCCGGGCATAACGGCTCCCGATTCTCGGTCCGACGCCGTCATCCAAAGCACCGATCTCTACCCCACCATCCTCAGCCTATTGGGGTTGCCGCCGACTCCGAACCAACCCGTCGATGGCAAGGATATCACGCCCGCCCTACGTGCGCAACCGTTCGATCGAGGTCCGATTTTCACTTACTTTCCGCACAATCCCAAAGTGCCCGATAACCTCCCTCCGTCCGTCGTCGTACATCGAGGCGATTGGAAGCTGATACGTATCTTCTTCGGCGGCGAGAACGGGGCTCATGCCTACCGACTGTACAATTTGAAGGAAGACCTTGGAGAGAGTCGCGACGTAGCCTCCCGGTACCCTGAGTTGGTGAAGGAACTGGACGACCTGATTACCGCTTTCCTCGGCGAGACGGAAGCCGTCCTGCCGCTGCGGAATCCCCGGTACCACCCTCAGGCGGCGTCGCGCGGATCGGATACGGCCGGCCCCGCGGGATGAGCGATCGCGGCCTGCCGTTGGGCGAGCTGCAACAAGCTCTCAGCCGTTTTCACCGCTCCCGTTGAAATGCGGTGCTCGGTCGTCGCGATCGACCGCCGGCCAAAGAGTCCGGCCCGGCAAGTCAGGCCGAATCGTTCGCCGCTCTTGCACGCGCACGCCTTGCGGCGAAGCCGGCGGTTCTCGCGGGCATCTCATGTGGGAATCCCTTGCCTTGTCATTCACGTCGCTCATACCATGCTAATGCGACGCCGAGCCGCGGCAATCATCGCGACGCTGGACGGTCCGACCGCTCGGTGAGGCCGACCTCCGCGTTTTGAACGTCGGCCGTCTCATAAGCCGTCGCGCCAACCTCGTGCTCGTGTTTCGGCAAAACATTTGGCGACGACTACGACCGGACGGGAGTCCCCGATGTTCCGAATGTTCGACATCCGACGGCGCCCTCGCGCGGCGGTGGTGGTGACGTTGCTGCTCGGCTGTCTCGGCGCGAATGCCCTGGCGGAGAATGCCCCCATGCGCCCCCCGTTTCCGATGCGCAAGCCCGTGCCTCCCCTGCCCGACGATTTGGTCTGGCTGAATACCGGCGGGCCGATCTCGTGGCAACAGCTTCGCGGCAAGTTCGTGCTGCTCGATTTCTGGACGTATTGCTGCATCAATTGCATGCACGTCCTGCCCGAACTCAAAAAGCTGGAGCGGAAGTATCCGCGAGAGTTGGTCGTGATCGGCATCCACTCGGCGAAATTCGAAACCGAGCGCGACGCGGACAACATCACCGAGGCCGTCCTGCGTTACGGCATCGAGCACCCGGTCATCAATGATCGCGACATGCGGATTTGGCGAACGTTCGGTGTCAATGCCTGGCCCACCTTGGTGCTGATCGATCCGCAAGGCTATGCGGTCTGGGCGGCGAGCGGCGAGACTACCTTCGAAGCCCTGGACGAGTTGATTTCCCGTGCGATGCCCTTCTATGAGCAGCAGAACCTTTTGGATCGCACGCCCATTCGATTCGACACCGCCGCGCGGCGCTCGCCTCGAACTCCGCTCCGGTTTCCCGGCAAAGTCGCCGTGGACGAGGAATCCGGCCGCCTGTTCATCGCCGATAGCAGCCACAACCGGATCATCGTGGCGGGCATGGACGGCGCGCTTCAGGCCGTCATTGGAAGCGGGCAAGCGGGGCTGAAAGACGGGAGCTTCGCCGAGGCCCGATTCTCCCAGCCGCAGGGAATGGCCGTCCGTGGAAATGAGGTCTATGTCGCCGACACGCAAAATCATGCCATCCGGCGGATCGATCTCGCCGAGCAGAGCGTAACGACGATTGCCGGGACGGGCCGCCAACTGCGTCAGACTCCCCTCATCGATCCCAAGCCCGCCAAGAACGCCGATCTCAGCAGTCCTTGGGATTTGTGCCTGCTCGACGACGCGCTCTACGTCGCCATGGCCGGTTGCCATCAAATCTGGCGGATGGATTTGCGGGATGGGCGGATCGGCGTTTACGCAGGCAATGCCGTCGAGGACATTGTGGACGGAAAACGGTTGCCGCCCGCCGCATACCGCATGGGTTTCGCTTCCTTCGCGCAGCCCAGCGGACTGGCCTCGGATGGAATCCGCCTGTTCGTCGCCGACAGCGAGGGCAGTTCCATCCGCAGCGTCCCCCTGGCAAACGGCGAGGACGTCCGCACCATCGTCGGCACCGCGGCGCTCCCCTACGCCCGGCTTTTCACCTTCGGGGATCGCGACGGGCCGCGGGAGCAGGTGCTTCTGCAACATCCGCTGGGGGTAGCCTATCTCGATGGCTACCTGTACGTCGCCGACACGTACAACAACAAGATCAAGCGAATCCAGCCGGAGGGCGGCGAGACGGTGACGCTCCTCGGGGACGGCGAGTCCGGAGACTCCGATCAACCGCCGCGTTTCAACGAGCCGGGCGGGATCGCGGCGGCAAAAGGCCGGCTTTTCGTCGCCGACACGAACAATCATGCCATTCGCGTGATCGAATTAGGGGCAAGGCCGATCCTGAGGACCCTCCCGATTCAGGGCTTGACTCCCCCGGAGACGGACGAGCCGGCGGACGGCGAGGCGTGGGATGACGTAGTGGCGCAACGGGAAAAGCTCCGCCGCCTCGATGCCGGCGACATCACCCTGGAAATAACGCCTCCATTGCCGGCCGGCATGAAGCTCAATCCGGGCTTCCCGCCGGAGATTCGGGTAATCATTCAACCCCGAGGCCCCTCGAACGATAACAACGCAACCATCCCACGGACCTTTCGCGTGGAGTCGGCGGAGCTGCCGCTTCGTGTGCGCTTGGCCGCGGGGCATCTGCGGGACGCCGGCAGCATCGAGGTGCGATGCACGTACTTTTATTGCGAGACGGAAGGCAGCGGTTTGTGCCGCATGGGCACGGCTCGCTGGCTGCTCCCGGTGGAAATCGCCCCCGGCGGCGTGAACGTAGTGCAACTGACGAGCGGAATTACCGACCCGTTTGCGTTGTAACTCCCTTGGCGGCCAACCCGGGAACGGTTTTGGGGAATGAAGGGTTAGAAACGCGGAGAACGCGGAGAACGCAGAGTTGCGGCCGCCCATTCTTATTCCTCTTTCTCCGCGCCCTCTGCGCTTCAAAGACAAACCGGGCCAGCGCATGAGTGCAGCGGAAGAACTCGCCACCGACGTGAGCCGGTGGTGGAAGCGGGGCGAATACGGGTGACTGGGGGCTTCGCTACGCTACGACCCCAGCCACCCGGCCGCTACAGCTTTCGGCTTGCAAGGGCGCAAAAGACGGGCCTCACCCCGGCCCGGACGGTTTTGGGGAATGAAGGGTTAGAAACGCGGAGAACGCGGAGAACGCAGAGTTGCGGCCGCCGATTCTTATTCCTCTTTCTCCGCGCCCTCTGCGTTTCAAAATGCGTGCCGTCTGGACCTTTGCGGTTCAAAGACAGACCGAATCGGCCCGTGAACGGGTACGGGAAATCGACGTACTTCTCCGGAAACTGAGGTTCGCTCCAATTGGCGGTTTTCCATTGCGTTCCTTTGTCGGCCCCCCCAGGGAAGCGGGAGGATCGCATCAGACCAGTTTGCTCCGCACCGCCCAAACCGCCGCCTGGGTCCGGTCCGCGACGCCGATTTTTCGCAAGATGTGCTGGACGTGTTCCTTGACGGTCTCGTAGCTGATGTTCAGTTGCGCGGCGATTTCCTTGTTCGTCAGCCCAAGGGCCAGTTGCTTGAGGACCTCGCTTTCCCGATGAGTCAGGGGAACGTCCACTTCCGTGCCCAATCGCGGCGTGGCCAAGGCCCCGGTGACGCGGCGCAGCTCTTCTCGCGTCCAGACGTTTTCTCCGTCTGCCGCATTGCGAATCGCGTTCAGCAGCTCGTCGCGAGAACAACTCTTGAGGAGGTAGCCGTTGGCGCCCAAAGCCACCGACCGGGCCACGTAGGTGGGATTATCGAAGGTGGAAAGCATCAGAATCGGGAGGTTCTGTCTTTCCAACTTGATCCGCCCCAGGGCGTACAACCCATCGCCGTTGGGCATGCGAACATCCAACAAAACCACGTCCACATCGTTTTCCAAGGCGTAACGAATGGCATCTTCCCCGGTCTCGACCTCGGCAATGATGTCGATCTCGGTCCCCACCAGCATTGCTTTGATGCCGACCCGGACCATCCCATGATCGTCCGCTAACAACACCCGAATCCTTCGTCCGAATTGCGGCGAACCTGCTTCCGTGGCCATGGCTGTTTTCCCCCTTGTTACCCGCTTTCCCCTTTGTTACTCGCGCATTACCCCTATTTATAGTGGATGCCACCCACCAGGCAGCAACCCCTCCATGCTAATAGTCGATCACCACCCATATTTTACCACAGGCGGGCTTCGCAGGAATAGCCGCGCGGAACCGTTTCCCGACGAATAGCCGCGCGGAACCGTTTCCGCGGATG
>JAAZNR010000200.1 GCA_012798155.1 Thermogutta sp.
AGAGGATGGATCACGTAACAACAAGTCGCCGTAACCCCTCTCGATCCCGTATGTGATCGAATCACGCCCGCGATCTTAACACCGGCCGTGCTCTCTGCCAAGCGAGTGTCCCCTCGCGCCAAGACGACCAGCAGCGTGGAATCGGAACTCTGCGAGACGTTGCGTCTGCGCCTTATTTTACTGCCCAGGATCGCCGAAACCGGCTTACCGATCTTACACGGACCCACACAGCTGCGCACCCCAATTTGCTCAGCTTCTTATCCTGCGTGGAAAAATTAGTGGGGGGCGTCCGAAGAATGTTCGCGCAAACGTCATAGGTCGGTTACGCGGACCTTGGAGTACCCGGACCTCGGGAGGCATCTCTCGACGTCGGTCGTCGGCAGCCCGTTTCCCCGGCAACGCCCCGCTCGCCGTCTTCGCCCGCACGAAAACGGCCGGAAGCGAGAAAACGGCTGGAAGTGCGCATCCGCTTTATACCTGCCGGCTTTGCATCCGGCTGCTCACTTTCGGGCCAGCTTCCGCAGGGCCTCGACCCCGCGGTTGATGGTCTCATCGGATGCGGCGTACGAGATGCGAAAATGGGTATCGCGTCGACTGAATACCCCGCCCGGAATGATCAGCAATCCATGCCGCTCGATGGCCTCCGTGACAAACTCCGTCGCCGTTCCCCACGGAGCGCGGGGAAAGGCATAGAAGGCTCCGCCCGGCGTTACCAGATCGTAGTAGTCGCGTAAGCTGGCGACCAATCGATCTCGCTTGCATTTGTAGGCCGCGTAGGCCGGTCGCATGTCGTAATCCACGGCCTTCAAGCCGGCCCATTGCAGGGGATGCGGCGCGCAAACAAAGCTGAATTGCTGCAACTTGAGCATCTGCTGCACGATTTCTCGCGGGCCGTGCACAAAACCGAGGCGCCAGCCGGGCATTCCGTGGCTCTTGCTGAAACCCGCCGCCACGATGGTTCGCGGATTATACTCCGCGGGGGAGACGAACGGTTCGTCGTAGCAAAAATCGCAGTAGATTTCGTCGCTGATGAGTGCCACGTTCCGCCGTTGCGCAAGCTCCGCCAAGTCGCGCAGCGATCGCGAATTCAGCACGACTCCGGTGGGGTTGGCCGGGTTGTTGACGATGATCATCTTCGTCTTCGCCGTCAACGCCGCCTCCACGCGGCCTACGTCGATTTGAAAGTCGGGGTACGTATCGACATAGACGGGAATCCCGCCGGCCACATGGACCAAGGCATCGTACATGACGAAGGACGGGTCGAAGACGATCACCTCGTCGCCGGGATCGACCAGCGTCAACACGGCCAGCATGAGGCCGCCGCTCGTGCCGCTGGTGATAAACACCTCTCGCTGAGGGTCGTTGTACCGCTTCGCGATCTCGGCCTGAAGACGCTCGCGAAAAGCCGGCACCCCTTGCGTCAAGGAGTAGCCGTTCTTGCCCCGTCGAATGGCCTCCGCGGCGCACTCTTTCAATTCATCGGGGACATCGAAATCGGGCTGCCCAATGGAAAGATCGATGGGATCCTTCAGTTTGGCCCCTAATTCAAAGACCTTGCGAATGCCGGAAGCGTCGAATCGAGTCATACGCTCGGCAAGCCACGGATGCGTCTTCGTCATGCGAAAATCCCCATCAACGGCGGGTGGAGTCTCGCCGCCAGGTCCATTGGACCTCGTGCCCTAGCGTCGGATCAGCCCCCCCGACCCCGCGATATCCGCCCAAAACGCGACGTTCCCCTGACCATCCATCCGGTTCACATCGCGGAATAAAGTTCACGTTGCCGAATAAAGCCAGTTTCGCGTAGCGCCGCCGATCGTGCAACGGGTGGGTACACCCGCCTTGTGACTCGACAAGGGCCGGAATCCCACATCGCCCGGCCGAGTATGCCGCATCGCCCGGCCGAGTCGGATGGCGTCACGAGTCGATGTCGGGCTGCAATCGCCGAACCGGCCGATCTCTTTTCTCCTCCTTTCTCTTTCCGCAGGTTGTCCCTTTCCGCAGGTTGAACGCCGGTTTCTCTTTCCGCCGGTTGAACGGCGAGTAGGGGGCATCTATACTATGCGGTGCGGTGTCCAATAGATTAGGCACCGGCACGAGGCGCGAACGCCCGCCCTCAACTTTGGCGGCGTGTCCGCCGATCGCTTGACAGACAATTTCACCAGTGTGGGAGGCCATGATGAAGATTCGGATCGCGGTACTATTCCTTGCAATTCTGCCGTTCTGCGGAGCGGCAGTAGCATCGGAATCGGTTGATGAGGCGGCTGCTCGCCCCAACATCCTTTGGCTCACGTGCGAAGATACGGGCCCGCACTTGGGCTGCTACGGCGACGCCTACTCCCATACGCCTAACTTGGACGCCCTGGCTCAACGCGGAACGATCTATTTGCACGCCTGGTCGACGGCCCCGGTTTGCGCCCCGGCGCGTACCGCGATCATCACGGGCATGTACCCCAGTTCGACCGGCGCCGAACACATGCGGAGCTGGGTCCCTTTCCCGCAACGTTTCTCGTTCTACCCTCAGATATTGCGAGGAGCGGGCTACTACTGCACCAACAATTCCAAGGAGGATTACAACCTGATCAACAACGGGCGGGTCTGGGACGAATCCTCGGGGAAGGCCCATTGGAAGAATCGCCCGGCGGGAAAACCCTTTTTCGCGATCTTCAATTTCACGATCACGCATGAAAGCCGAATCCGGGATCGGCCGCATGATCTGATCCATGATCCCAACAAGGTCCGATTGCCCGCCTACCACCCTGATACTCCCGAAGTCCGCCGCGATTGGGCCCAATACTACGATCGCATCACGCAAATGGACGCCATGGCCGGCGAAAAACTTCGGGAAGTGGAAGAGGCAGGCTTGGCCGACGAGACGATCGTTTTTTTCTACGGCGATCACGGCTCGGGGATGCCGCGCAGCAAACGTTGCCTCTACAACTCGGGCCTGCAAGTCCCCTTGATCGTCTACATCCCGCCCAAGTTCCGGCACTTGGCAGCGCCCGATTATCAGCCGGGCGGTAAGACGGAACGCTTGGCGGCTTTTGTGGACCTGGCTCCCACGGTTCTCAGCCTCGCCGGGATTCGCCCGCCCGACTGGATGGAGGGGCACGCCTTCCTGGGACCGTATGCCGCGGAGCCGCAGCCCTTTCTTTTCGGCCTGCGGGGGAGAATGGATGAACGCTACGACTTGCTCCGTTCCGTAACCGACGGCCGCTACGTATATATCCGCAACTATATACCTTACTTGCCTTTGGGGCAGCATGTGGCCTACATGTTCCAGACTCCGACGACCAAAATCTGGAAGGAATTGTATGACGCCGGCAGATTGACGGAGCAACAGGCGTACTTTTGGCAACGCCCGCGGGCACCGGAAGAGCTTTACGACCTCCGCAGCGACCCCGACGAGGTGAACAACCTGGCCGGCCGGCCTGAATACCGCGAGGTCCAGGCACGCTTGGAAAAAGCCCTCCGCGATCATATTTTGGCCACGCGCGACTTGGGATTCCTGCCCGAATCCGAGCTTCATAGCCGGGCCGGAACGGGCACGCCGTACGACTATGGGCGCGGGCGTACCTATCCGCTCCCGCGCATCCTTCAGGCGGCGGAAAAGGCGTCCTCCCTAAACCCGGCCGACCTACCGGACTTGATATCTTTTCTGGATGATGATGACGCCGCGGTGCGTTCCTGGGCGGCTCTCGGCCTTTTGACGCAAGGCGAGGATGCCGTAAAATCCGCCCGAGAAAAGCTCGCCGCAAGACTTTCCGACGACTCCCCCGCCGTACGAATCGCCGCGGCCTGGGCCCTCGGCCGCTTCGGGAACGACGAGCAACGCGAGCAGGCCCTGCAAACGTTGGCGCCGCTGATCCCTTACGAGAATAACGGCCCTTACGTCGCGATGATGGCCTTGACGGTCGTGGATGATCTCGGTCCCTTAGCCGCCGATTTGAGGGACATCGTCGAAAAGAATGGGCATCCGGAAGTGGCGCCCATTCACAATCGCTTCAAGGACGGTATCCCGCGTTTGGCGGAACACTTCCTACAATTGGTGTCGCCTTGATCCCGGAACCGTCGCGACCGCAACCGCGGACGACGATGGAGGCGGATTCCGGTAATCGGCTCGCGACGAAAGCCCGTCGCTCGGTAAGCCGAGCATAACTCGGCAAGCCGGGGGGGTCGGCCGTGTCGCCAAGCCGAAGAGCAACGGCGATTCAGAAAAGGGCGGTTCACCCCGAGATGAGCCGCCCTTTCTATTTCGCCGCATCGGACAGCTTCTCGCGGTTGCGTCACTGCTGGATGTTGGTCAGGATCTTGTCCAGGCGTTGCAGCTCGCTCTGAATCGATTCGACTTCCAGACCGCTCTCAGCCTTCAGCCGAAGCACGTCATCGACCAACCGCATGGCCGCCTTCAAGCCGCCGTGCTGATTGGCGAACTCGATGACCTTGTCCTCCGCTTCGGGCTTCGGAACCGCCCGCGACGCTTGGTTCAATCGAGGGAAGGGGGGAACCCTGACAGGACGCACCCTACTGCGATTTTGACGCAGAAACTGGTGTCCGCAGTGCGGGCATTGAGTGGCCCTCGCTGGGATGATTTTTTCGCAGGCCGGACAGAGTTTACGCCCGCGACCCAATACCACGCTACCCGCTGACGACTTCTTCGCCATGATTCAACTCCTGTAGAAATAACCGGGAAACAAGGGGCACCGGGACGCCGCTGGAACATGACGCGCCGCGGCACCAGCGAGCATCCGCCTCCAACGCTACACCTTCAAGGCCCAGCCGCAAACCCCGATTTCCGATCAATCGCAAACCGGGGCGGCACGCTCCGACCTTCGGTTCCTCTTTCGAGTCCAACTCCCGCCCCAACGTCGCCCGAAAAAAGACCGCACCAATCTCCATCTATTGTGGTCATTAAACCGCGAACACATTTACTACTAATGATATTTCTAGCAAAGTCGGAACGAAACGGCAAGTAGCTCGACCTTGAGAAATTCAATTTCTTTTCGCACCTGACGGCACTGGACCGATACGAACGATCGCGCAAGACGGCTCCAGCGAGCAACTTCGCTCCGTACGCCGGTGTTTTTGCGGCAAATACGGCCTCAATCGCCGCGGCTTCGCGATTTTCCCGGCCGGCGTGACCGTTCACGGGGACTATCCCCATTCTCCCGGCAAAGCCCGCGAAAACCGGGGAAGCCCGTGAAAATGGGGCTCTCGCCTTCGGGCGTGAAGGGGCCGGATACTTTTTTCGGCCCGCAAGACGGGCCTGCCGCCGGCCCCTGAACGGCTTTGTGGAATGGAAAGAAGGAAACGCAGAAATGCAGAGAACGTAGAGTTCCGGCCGCCAATTCTTTCTCCGCGCCCTCTGCGCCCTCTGCGTTTCAGAATTCGAGCGCTCTCCGCCTCCGCGTTTCAAAAACAGACGGGGTAGGCCGGTGAACGGTTACACTCCGGCGAACGGGTCCCGTTTTGGGCGTCACCGACCCGCCGCTTTGCGCAAACATCACATCCGGGATCATCGTTGGGCGGCCGGTCCGCCCTGTATCACGGATTCCGCCGAAAGCCTCGGTCATCGAAACTCTTCGGAATACTCCGATCGGTGGATGATAGGCTGATGCATTCTCGCCCGCTTGCGGCGATAGCCGATGGCAAGAACGAGGCGATCCCTGCTCCGGTTGTTGAGCGGGGCATGCATGATCCGCCGCCGGGGAAGTATTCACGCCCAACGGGCGGGAAAGACTCGGCAAGGCGTGAGGGAGGTGCCGTGAAAACGGGGGTTGCCCCCGCTCCGCATGGAGAATCCGCCGGCCCCGTAGCCGGATGGCCTCAACCGGCCCGAATTCCGCCGACTTTGGTTGTTCCGCAAAGTTTCGCAGTCGAAGAGCTGACAATATGGCAACAGACATGCATCAATGGTACCCTGGAGAGATTGATTACTTTCTGGGGCAAAGCGATCAGCGGTTGGCTTTATCCATGTTGGCACGCCCGACGGCGCTGCGATTCGCCCATTCCCTACCGTACGGCGCCATCTTGCACGAGGACGGCGTCCAGTTCGCCGTCTTCAGTCGATCGGCGTCCGCGCTCCGGGTTTTGCTTTACCGCAACGTCGAGGACCGCGAACCGTTCGACATCATCCACTTGAATGCGGAGGATCACCGCTGGGGCGACGTTTGGAGCGTTTTCGTTCCCGGTCTGAAGGCGGGACAGCTCTATCATCTTCAAGCGGATGGGCCGTGGATTCCCGAAGCAGGCCAGAGGTTCGACTCCAAAGCCCGGCTCATCGACCCCTACGCCAAGGCCCTAGCCGGCGACTTTCTGCCCGCCGTCGACGGCATCATTCGGCCGCCCAAATGCGTGGTCGTGGACGACGATTTCGATTGGCAAGGCACGCGGCATATCCGCAGGGACCTTTCGGAAACGGTCATCTACGAGATGCACGTGCGGGGCTTCACCCGTTCTCGGACGGCCGGTGTCAAGTTCCCCGGCTCGTATCTCGGCATCATCGAAAAAATCCCATACCTCCGATCGTTGGGCGTAACGGCCGTGGAGCTGATGCCGGTCCACGAGTTTCCCATCTTGGATTGTTTCGGCCGCATGCCGGAACGCCGCAATTATTGGGGTTATGATCCTTTGGCTTTCTTCGCCCCTCACCGCGGATATGCGGTCAGCAAGGAGCCGGGCGCCCAGGTTCGGGAGTTCAAGGAGATGGTCCGCGAACTCCACAAAGCGGGGATCGAAATCATTCTCGACGTCGTTTTCAATCACACGGCCGAGGGAAATGAGCACGGCCCGATTCTCAGCTTCAAAGGCCTGGAGAACCGCGTCTATTACATGCTGGAAAACGGCGGCGGAAGGTATCGCAACTATACGGGATGCGGGAACACGGTCAACGGAAATCATCCCATTGTTCGGGAAATGATCTTCCATTGTCTCCGCTACTGGGTGCACAATTACCACGTGGACGGCTTCCGCTTCGACCTAGCCTCCATTCTCAGCCGAGATCGCGCCGGCAATCTGGTGCCCAACCCGCCGGTCGTGGAAACGATCGCCGAGGATCCGCTGCTGGCCGACACCAAGATCATCGCCGAGGCGTGGGACGCCGCCGGCGCTTATCAAGTCGGCACCTTCGCCAGTCTCTGCTGGCCCGACGGATTCGCCCATTGCCGCTGGGCGGAATGGAACGGCCACTATCGCGACGACGTCCGCAGATTCTGGCGGGGAGATCCGGGCATGGTCCCCGCCTTTGCCACCCGTCTCGCCGGCTCCAGCGATCTCTACCAGCCGGGCGGACGCTATCCCTACCATAGCATCAACTTCGTCACCTCCCACGACGGCTTTACGCTCAACGATCTCGTCAGCTACAACCGCAAACACAACGAGGCCAACGGCGAAGAGAATCGCGACGGCGATAATAACAACAACAGCTACAATTACGGCGTGGAAGGCCCTACCCGCAACCGCGGCATCGATCTGATCCGCGTCCGCCAAATCAAGAATCTGCTGGCCACGCTATTCCTGAGCCAGGGCGTCCCCATGCTCCTATTCGGAGACGAATGCCGCCGCACGCAACGGGGCAATAACAACGCCTACTGTCAGGATAACTCGGTATCGTGGTTCAACTGGAAACGCGTTCCCCGGCACCGAGAGGTGTGGCGATTCTGCCAGGCCCTCATCCATTTCCGCCGCCGGGAACCTACCGTGCGCCGCCGGGATTTCCTCACAGGCTTGCCGGTTCGGCCCGGCGGTCTGCCCGACGTGAGTTGGTTCAACGTCCAGGGCGGGCCGGTCGATTGGTCCAACGGCGAGCGGAGCTTAGGCTGCCTTTTGGCGGCATTTCCGCATCGCGAGGACCCGAAGCAACCCAACCATCACATCCTTATGTTCTTTCACCCTGCGCCGGAACCGACGCGATTCGTTTTTCCGCCCTACGCTCGCAGTTTCGCTTGGCGGCTGTTTTTGGACACCGGTCGTTTTCCGCCCGAGGATATCTACCCGGATCTGGACGGCCCCCCGCCGCCCCCCGACTGGACGTTGAAGCTGCCGGGCCGCACGCTGGCGGTCTACGTTTCGCCCGACCTCCTGTAAAATGCATGGAGAGCCGCGTCCCCAGCCCCCGCCTCGGACCTCTCGGAAACGAAGTTTCGCCCGTCAGCGAATCGCCGTTCGGCCGAGCAGCCGTAAGCTGTGGGCGGCCCCGCGGGCGATCGTTCCATCCGAGCGCCGGAACTCCTTGCGACGGAAACGG
>JAAZNR010000201.1 GCA_012798155.1 Thermogutta sp.
GCACGATAGAAGTGCGGAATGCGGAGGCACTCCAGCTCCAAATACTCGCCGATGTCGACGCTGGGGCCTAAATAGTCGTTCAACAATCGTTGATAGATCGACGTAAACAGCTCCAAGGTGGGGGGTTCGCCCTGCCGGACGGCCTCGTGCACCGTTTTCTCGAACTCGGCGAACATGGTCTGCCGGAAGATCGTCCCGCGGATCGCGTCCAGCTCATGGTTGATGATCGAGGCCCGTTCTTGGTCGGACTCGGCCTGCTCCAGGAGCCGGCGGCTCAAAAGCTGCTCGTTGAAGGTGCTGGCCGCCTCGGCCACGAGGATCGGGTACTGATAATAGACATACGGCTGGTTTTTCGCCGAGTAATACGTGTGCATCGAATGGCCGGCCTCATGGGCCAACGTAAACACATGGTCCAGCACGTCCTCTTTGTAATTCATGAGGATGTAAGGATCGCTGCGGTAGGCGCCGGAACTGAAGGCCCCGCTCTGCTTGTTCCGATTCTCGTAGCGGTCGCACCAGCGGCCCAGCAGGCCCTTGCGGAGAATGCGGCAGTACTCCTCGCCCAACGGTTCCAGGGCCGCCAGGACCATCTCCACGGCCTCCTCCCAGGTGCGGCGTTTCTTCATCCCCGGCACCAGGGGGACGTACAGGTCGCAGGGTTCCAAATGTCGCAGCCGCAGCCGGCGGCGGCGCAATTCGTAGTAACGATGCATGTGCCGGAGGTTGTCTCGCACGGTGTGGATGAGATTGTCGTACACGCCGACCGGCACGTTGTCGGGGAAGAGGGCCGCCTCCAAGGCGCTGGAATAATTCCGTGCCCGCGCGTGGTAGTTGTCGCCGTGGATCGAGCCGCCCAAGGCCGCCGCCAGCGTCCGCTTGTGCTTGTCGTACTGGGCATAGTAACGATGGAAGGCCTCCCGGCGGACCTCGCGATGCGGCGATTCGAGCAAGGAGAGGTAGTTGCCGTGCGTCAGCGGCACCGGCTCGTTGCGCTCGTTCCGCACCGTGCCGAATTCCAATTCCGTGTCGTTGAGCTGGCGGAAGACCTGCTTGGGGGCCTCCAGCATCTCGGTTTGCATGGCCAAGAGCCGCTCCTCGGCCGGGCTCAGGGTATGAGGCCGGTAACGGAGCAGGCGTTCCAGGAACAGGTGATAGGGCTGAAGCGCGGCATCGGCCATGTATTCCCGCATGCGAGCTTCGGGGATCGCCAGCAATTCCGGCTGGAGGAAACTGGCCGCCTCGTTGACGCGGCTCAACTCGGCCATGAACCGCCCGACCATCCGCTGCGGCTCGGATTCGGCCTGGTCCTCCGTCAATCGCAGATGGGCATACACCCCCAACCGCTCGCCCTGTTCGTCCACGGAGAAATGGAACGCCAGTGCCTCGGCGATCACGGCCGGCCCCTCGGCCAGGCGGCCCTGAAAGCCCGCATATTCCGCGATTCGCTCCTTCCACTTACGGAAATCCCGCTCCCAAGCCCGGTCGCTTTTATACAGGCTGGACAAGTCCCAGCAAGCGTCGGGTCCGACGTCTTTCCGAAGGGGGACATCATGACTACCTGCCTTGCTTCGTGCTTTTGCCATGCGCGCGAGGTCCTGTAGCAAACGTTGGAAAAACTTCAGCAAACGCTGGGAACACTGTAGCGAACCTTGGGAAAAGGTCTCGGGCCGGCCCCCAACTCGAGCCGCCGATCGCCCCGATCAGCGGGTCGCCGCGGTCTCGGCGGAACCCGTTTCCTCCACCATCACGGCGGATTCAGGCTCACGGTAGGGCACGGGTCCTCGCAAGAACGCCAAGACGCCCTCCACGACCAGCCAGACGGCCATCACGAGGACGATCACCGTGGTTACGAATAGGGACCATTTCTCTTGCTGATAGAACTGGATCAAGTTCCAGCCCATGGCCCAGCTTGTCATGCCCAGCATGAAAAGCATGGGGATCAAGGTGTACCACACCACGCGGCGGTGCTGATAGAGGTAGACGCTGACCAGGAGCAAGGCCAACCCCGCCAGGAGCTGGTTCGTGGTGCCGAAGAGCGTCCACAGGGCCTTTCCGGCGGGCACGACGGCGAAGAAGCCGATCCCCAGCACGGCCGCGAGGGAAGCCACGGCGCGATACGTAAACAGGGGGATGCGGAGCGATCGGCCGATTTCCTCGACGTTGAACCGCAGGAGCCGCGTCGCCGAATCGAGGGTGGTCAAGGCGAAGGCGGTCACGGTCACAGCGATGAAGGTCCGGCCTAGGGGGACGGGGACGCCGACCTGGGACATGAGATTGGCCCCGCCGCGGACGACGGCGTTGAGCTGCATGGCCAGGCCCCCGCCGCCGATGGCGCTCCAGCCCGCGTAGAGGCCCCCTTCGCCCCAATCCGCCCGGCTCAAGGCCGCCGTGCAGGCCGCGATCACCAGGACCGCGAGGGCGGCCTCCGTCAGCATGGCGCCGTAACCGATGGGCACGGCGTCGGATTCCCGATCCAACTGCTTGACGGTGGTCCCGCTGGAGACCAGGGAATGAAATCCGCTGGCCGCACCGCAGGCGATGGTCACGAAGAGCAGCGGAAACATGGGCGGGGCGTCGGGGATATCCCAACGGACCATGGGGGCGTCGATGCGGGCGAACTCGCTGCCGGTGATCGCCGCCGCCGCCAGCCCTGCCCCCAACAGCAGCAGCGCCACATAGAGCTGAAAACTGTTGATGTAGTCCCGCGGTTGAAGCAGCAACCAAACCGGCAAAATGGACGCCAAGAACGCATACCCCAGAAGGACCGCGATCCAGGCGTAATTGATCTTCCACAGCACGCTGCCCGGCCGGTTGATGGCGCCCAACTCGGCGACGGCTTCGCGCTCGCCGCGGGCCTCGAAGAAGTCCACGGCCGACCGCGCGCCGTAGGGGCGATCAAAACCGGGCCGACCCATTTCCGGCTTCGCGGCCTTGGCCTCTTCCAGCAAGGACTGGGTCTTCGGCGAGCAGAACCAGGCGTAGCTCAAGACCGGCTGCTCGACTCCGTAGACAATCAGGCCCGCGAAAATCGCCACCGCCACAAGCGTAGCGGGAAGCAAGCGGACCTTGAGACGATAGACGGCCAAACCGAACGCCACCGCCACCACCATCAGTCCCGCCGCGGGAATGATAGCATCGGGATTGTAATTGACGAACATGTCGGCCAGCGTGTTGCAGAACGCGCCCATGGCCACCGACATCAGAAAGAAGATGATCAGCAGGGACAGCAGCCTGGCCCGAGAACCCATGAGATAATACGCCACCTCGCCCACGGATCGTCCCCGATGCCGAAGACTGATGAGGAGAGCCCCCAAGTCGTGAACCGCCCCGATGAAGATGGAGCCGAGCACGACCCACAGCAAGGCGGGCACCCAGCCCCAGATGACGCCGATGGCCGGCCCCAGGATCGGCCCCAAGCCGGCGATCGAGGCGAAGTGGTGGCCGAAAAGAATGGGGATTCGGGTAGGCACGTAGTCCACGCCGTCCCGCATGGTGTGCGAGGGCGTGGCGCGACGCGGGTCGAGTCCGAAGAGGCGTCCCAGGAATCGCCCGTAGGTAAAATACGCCGCCACCAGAAGGGCGATTGCCGCCAATGCCATTACCGCCGCGTTTTCCAACATGGCCGACCTCTCCCCGCGCAAAGCCGCGCAATCCGCGATTGCCGTCGATTTGTGGCAGGACTTCCCCGCGACGCCCCCCGCGCCGCTCCCGGCGGAACGCGATCCAGTCCGATCAAGCTCCCGCGCGATTTGGAGCACGTTTCCGCGCGCCCTCCAGGATACAGCACGTTTCCGCGCGCCCTCCAGAATACTTCGCCGAGGAAAAGGCGGCAACACGGTCGCAACGCCCTTTCCGCGGTGTGGACGTCGATACGAGGCCGGGGAACGCCGATACGAGGCGCGCGGAGGTCGAGCGGACATCCATAAAAGGAATGGGCGGCTCGATAGTCGATACGAGGCCCAGGGACGACGACAGGGGGCGTGGGGCCGCCGTCAGCCGATCCCGCCAAGCCCCGTGATCCGGGCCGCCAACCGCCGCCTTCATGGCGAGCCGATTCGCAGGACCCGCGTGACGCCCTTCTGCAAGTCCAGGCTGATCTTCGGTCCGCTGCCAACGGCCTCGCCTGTCAAGAGGTCGATTACCGGGACCTCGGTCTCCGTGTCGATCTCCCCCGCACCGTCGGCGGCCGCATGGAGCACGAGAAACGGACCGTTGGCATATACGTTGCAATCGCTCCGGGTAAACAGGTGAACCCCGGCTCGTTCGGCAGCCAGACGGAGCAGCTCACTCGTCAAACCCGGAGGCCCCACGAACAGCGACCAACCGCCGCCGGTTCGTCGCAAGGCTACGGCCGGCGTTCCGTCGGGATAGACGAACAGGGTTTCGTCGGGCTTGGCGTCCACAGGGGCGAACAGCGGCCGGATGGTTTGTCGCGTGCCGAACTCTTGCCCCAACCCCAGCCGTTTTCCCGCCTCCGTCGGGACGGCCCAGGCCTGAGGTTGCGAGGTCTCTTGCAGCCGGAATCCGGTCAACTCTTGCATCGCCTCGGGCGGCGCGATGCGATCCGGTTCCTGATAGGCCGGCGCGTAGCACCAGATTCTCGTCGCCCCTTCCGTCTCGCTGAGGATCGCCCGTCGCTGCTCGGGCGTGAGGCACCAGGGGGTGAGGAACACGTACATTTTTGCCCGCACGCGACCCGCCGTCACGTCGTCCAGCAGATACTGCCCGTAGGGGGCTCCCATGCGTCCCAGGGGTCGGCGGACCTCGTACACGGCCGGCCGGGTCAGCTTGTCGCCGCCGGCGGCGACGCGAATCATGCTCTGCTCATCGATCACGGCCGCGACCTCGGGCCGAAAAGGCCTCGGCCGTTGCAGGAGGGCCTCGTCCAGCGGCCGCAGGGCCTCCATTCGCGCCCACATGGCCGGTTCGTCGAACCAACCGCTCGCGCCCAGGTCCATCCACCAGGTCCCGAAATTGCGGACGGCGCATTGGCCCGTGTTGCGCAGAAGCATGGCGTTGGTTTGCTCCAAAGTGTCGGCCCCGTCCTGCCAACCGGGAAACCGGCCGGTGGCGATATGGGTACGCGTGTCGTCTTCGTAGAGCCACATCTTTCCGGCCAAAGCCACGCTTTCGGCCGCCGTCATGGCCGGCGCGCTCTGCCCCAGGCCGCGATCGAAATACGAGATCGGCGAGCAGAGGACGTCGATGTCCGGGCACTGGAGCACCTGCCGCAGCGCGTAGTGCCCCGAGACGGCGGGCCCGTTGGCGATCGCGCCGAACTCGAACACATAGCCGTAAAAGAACACCACCAGCTTGCGCCCTTGCGAGGCCTCGCGGACCGCCCGCGCGAAATGGCAGACGCACTCCGCCATCATCTCCTGCTGGAATTGGGCGAAGTCGATCAAGGGTCGTTCCCGCACCGGGTCGCGCAAGGTGCCGGCGGGCGCGGCGCGGCGGGCCTCGGGCGACGGCACGACGGCCTCGGCGCACCGCACGGCCGGATCGCCCCACGCCGCCTGCAATGCGGCGTCCGATCTGTAGCGCCCCTCCAGCCAACGCCGCCAGGCGGTCTGCGACGCCTGCGAGTAGCCGTTGAGCGGCGAGAGCCATGTGTCCTCGTAGAACCACTCGCCCGTATTCTGGCCGCACGGGTGGTAGCCGGCCACGTGTTCGCCGAACTCGGCCTCCAAATGCTCGACCAATGCCCGCAGGCGGTCCGCCGCATCGCGCCGGTATTGGGGCGAGGCCGGCACGGCCGGTCGCCGCTGCTGGCCGCCGCGATCCCACAACATCACGTCGTCGGGATTCGCCTCGCACCACCAGGCGGGCGGATCCATCGGGATGCGGGGAAGCAGCATGGCCTTCGGATTCGCCTCCAGCACCCGGCGGCAGGCCTGATCCACCGAAGACCAATCCACCGCGTCGCCCGGCTTCGGCCAAGGCATGTCGATGGGAAAACTCACGAAATCGACTCCCGCCTCCGCCGCCAATTGGATTTGCGAGGCGAAATGGCCGGGCGGTCCCCCGAGGTACACAAAACGCTGTCCGGGCCGATACAAGGCAATGTTCAATTGCCGGGACGGTTCGGCCCGTGCCCAAAAACTCACCTCGTAGCGATGGCCTTTCGTCAACGTGAGGTTGGGGTGGTGGTAGATGTGAAAGTCGGGCCAGTTACCATCGGCGGGGGCCTTTAGCACGATCTTCAGACCCGCGCTACCGTCTTTGCCCTCGTCCGGCGCGACCTCAATTGACCCCACCGTGTTGCGTTGATCGGGGGGCCAAACGGACCATTCCCGCGTGAAGTCGTCCATCCCACCCTCGAAGCGGCAAGGCGGCAGCACCTCGTGCCGATCGGTCAGGTCGAGGATGCGAACGTCATCCAAGACCACCGTCCCCGGCTCGGTCCCGAAGCGGAAATGGAGGGTGGCTCGGCCGGGTTCGTCGTCCTCGGCCGTGAATTGAAATGCGACCTGTTGGGCCTGGGGTCCCACTCGTATCAGGCCGGGGCCGGGCGCGCCCCAGAACATGCGGGCACGGACGGGCTTGCCGTCGACCGCCAGGCGGGGCGCGCCTTCAAGCACCTCCACCCGCACCGTCTCCAGGGCTTGCCCGCCGCCCGCCCAAAATCCCGCAGGAAGCACAATGAGGCACACCGCCGCGAACCGCGAACGTAATCGACGCATCGCTTGTCCCTCCCAAGAACCCCGCACACAAATTCGCGCCGCGGAGCGCCCTCCGGCGAGCGCATCCGCTCAAAACGAGCGCATCCGCCCAAAATAAGAAGGCTGGATTCCACTGTCTTCCCGGCCGCACATCCCCTCCGCGGCAAGCCGTAGCAAGCCGTTTCTTCCCGATTCGCGGGCTTACACCGCGAAGGGATCACGCTCCGGACGCGATCGCAACACGTTCGCCTCTTCGTCGCCCGGAAACTCCGCCTTCACCGGATCGAACGTCAGTTTTCGGTTCAGAATCCAGGCGATGGCCGCGGCATGGCAGGCCGTGTGGGAGTGATACATCACCTCTTCGTTGCAAACCGGCTTGCCGCGGGTCTTGACGCAGTCGAAGAAGTTACGGGCATGGGCGGTCACGTCCAAGCCCTTGACGCGGGTCAGCTCCTCGGGAATCTCGCTTTTCAGCGATTCCGGCCGGATTTCCACCCCTCCTTCGTCTCCCGTCTCGATCCAACCCTTGTCGCCCACATACCGCACGGGACAGGTTCCCAGCGCGGTGATGAACTTGGGCGCGCGGTCGCCGAACGGCGTCTTCAAAAAGTCGAGGATCGCCGTCAGCCCGCCGGCATAGCGACAGATGATCTTGTCTTCGGCGGGTTCATACTCGACGGGCATGGTATCGTCCGCGCCGGCCGCCCATTGGCAGAGGTCGAGGGTATGGGCACCCCAATCCAGCAGTTTGGCGCCGGAATCGAAGTCGAACTGCCCGCGCCATCCGCCTTGCACATAGCTCTTGTTGTACGGCCGCCACGGAGCCGGCCCCAACCACAGATTCCAGTCGACCACCTCCTTGGGCGGCGTTTGCTCGCGCGGCAACCAGGTGTTGTCCAGTTGAGGCTCATAGACCGAGGCGTACAGGGTGTGGAGTTTTCCCAGCTTGCCGCTTCGAGCCGTCTCCGCGGCGAAGCGAAAGTTCGGCACGCTGCGCCGCTGCGTACCGGCCTGAAA
>JAAZNR010000202.1 GCA_012798155.1 Thermogutta sp.
GTGCAGAACGTGGACGGCGGTAGCAAGAGTGCGTGGCAGTGGTTCCGCTGGAACCCCGGCAGCTTCACGCCCACCTATATCGCGGCATGGGGACCGAATGCCGATTGGCCCAGCCCCTCCAGCTATCACCCCGGCGGGGTGAACGCCGTGCTGGTGGACGGCAGCGTGAAGTTCGTCCGCGATAATATCGCCTGGGGGACCTGGTTCCGCTTGAATTCCATGGCCGACGGGCTGACCATGCAGAACCCCTTCTGAACCACGAATCCACGCGAATGGACGCGAATGGATTATGGACGCGAACCGATTATGGATGCGAATGGATTTTCGGGCGGATTAGCCTGCATTCGCGGATGAACCGGATTCTCGGCCGGCGAGGTCTTCTGTGCAAGCCGTCGTCGGGGATCGGGAGGCGACCCGGTCCTCGAAGGGTTTCCCTAACTCAAGGATTAGGAGTGCCTTCGATGAAACGACTGATCGTGTGTGCGGCGGGCATTGCGATTTTGGCGGCTGCCGCGTGGGGATGCGGCAAGCGCCCGGAAGATAATCCCGAGTTCAACCCCGAGACCGCAAAGGATCCGTCCAAGGCCGCGAATCCGGCCGAAGGCGTTATGCCGATGGGGCCTCCCGGCGGCATGGGGCCGGGCATGCCTGGTCCGGGCGGCATGGGCGGACCGCCGGGGCCTCCGCCGGGGATGGGCGGTCCCAATCCGTAAGCGAGTTCGCTACGGGTGGAAGCAGCCGATAATGGGATCGGCCGCCCGCACTGCCGAACAATCCAACGTGAGCCACCAGCGTAAGCTGGTGGTGTTATAGCGCAATCCAACCCGCGCCACCGGCGTAAGCCGGCGGTGGCGGCGCCGCGAAGACAGGCGTCTGGGGGCTGCGCTTCGCTTCGTCCCCAGCCACCCAGCCACTTTCCCAGCCACCCGGCGTCTGTGCAACCCGGCGGGCGGAATCGCACGGAAACGCGAGCCGCCGGCGTAAGCCGGCGGTGTCTCTCCACGGCGGCGGATGCCTGGAAACCCCTACTCGCGGATCAGCTCGCGGACGGTCATCCCGGCGGGGATCATCGGCAAGACGTGCTCCTGATAAGGCACCAGCACGTCGAGCAGATACGGCTCCTCGCTCTCGATCATTTCCTTCAGGCCGTCGATCAATTCCGACTTGTGGCGGATGTGGCGTGCCCGCCACGAAAAGCCCTTCGCCAGCGTGACGAAGTCGGGGTAATAGTGCTTGGGGACCAAGCCCTCGCCCAGGCCGATCGCTTCCGGCTGATCGATCGGCCCGAGGTAGGTGTGCGCCCGATTCCGGGCATGGAATCGGTCCTCCCACTGCACGACCATGCCCAGGTGCTGGTTGTTGAGGAGCAGGACCTTGACGGGGATCTTTTCGCAGTGGCAGGTGGCCATCTCCTGGATGTTCATCAGGAAGCCGCCGTCGCCGTCGATGTCGATGACGAGCTTGTCGGGATGGGCGACCTTGGCGCCCATCGCGGCGGGCAGGCCGAAGCCCATCGTCCCCAAACCCAGGCTGGACAGCCAGGTCCGCGGTTTGCGGAACTTATAGAATTGGGCGGCCCACATCTGATGCTGGCCCACGCCCGTGCTGATGATCGTTTCGCGATCCTTGGTCAGCTTCCACAGTTCGTGGATCGCCTGCTGCGGCAGAATGGCGTCCGGGTGCTCGCGGTAGCGGAAAGGCTCGGTCTCCTTCCAGACGCGAATCTTTTCCAGCCACTCGGAGATATCCTCGGGCGGCTGCACGATCTGATTCAGCTCCTGGAGGGCGTAGCGGAGGTCGCTGACCACCGCGATATCCGCCTGCTTGATCTTGTTGATCTCGGAGGGATCGACGTCGATGTGCACGATGACGGCGTGCTTGGCGAATTCGGCCACCTTGCCGGTGACGCGGTCGTCGAAACGGACGCCGAAGGCCAGGAGCAGGTCGCACTCGGCCACGGCGTAGTTGGCGTACACGCTGCCGTGCATGCCCAGCATATCCAGGGAGAGGGGGTGATCGCCGGGGAATCCGCCCAGGCCCATCGCGGTCATGGCGACGGGGATGTTGGTCTTTTCCACCAGTTCCCGCAGCTCGGCGTGGGCGCCGGAGGTGATCACCCCGCCGCCGACGTAAATGACGGGCCGCCGCGCCTTGCGAATCGCCTCGGCGACCTCGCGGATTTCCTCGGGCCTGGCGCGGGCCGTCTTGGGGCGATAACCCGGCAGGTCCATCGGCGCCTCGTAGTCCGGCTTGGTCTGGGCGATCTGCACATTCTTGGGGATGTCGATGAGCACCGGTCCCGGCCGGTCCGTGGAGGCCACGTAGAACGCCTCGCGGAGGACTCGGGCCAGGTCGCGGACGTCCGTCACCAGGTAATGATGCTTGGTCACGCTGCGGCTGACCTCGACGATGGGCGTTTCCTGAAAGGCATCGGTGCCGATGACCGGCGTGGATACCTGGCCCGTGATCGCGATGATCGGGACGCTATCCAACTTGGCGTCGGCCACGGGCGTGATCAGATTGGTGGCGCCCGGCCCGCTGGTGGCAAGGCACACGCCCACCTTGCCCGTCGATCGCGCGTAACCCTGGGCCGCGAACCCGCCCCCTTGCTCGTGCCGCGGCAACACCACCCGCAGCTTGTCGCGAAAGCGGGTGAATGCCTGGTGAAGGGGGATGGTGGCCCCGCCGGGATAGGCGAACACCACATCCACGCCGTGGTTCACCAACGACTGTACGACGATCTCCGCCCCGCTCACAAGTTCCTCGCTTCGAGACGTGATCTGCACCCGGCGGGATGACTGCACGGCTGTGGCCACGGACACTCCTCCTCGAACAAGATCCTGGACCGACGGAACGCGACAGCGGCGAGCAAACGATCGCCCGCGGCCGGCCTCAAGACACCCTTCAAAACACCCTTCTCAGACGAACACCTTCAACGCGACATGGGGAGGCAAGGCATCGGCGGGACTACCCCGGCGGCGGGCAAGGCTCGCCCCGAGCGCCGCCGCATCGCGCGCGGATCATCACCCCTCGTGACCATGCCGCACGAAACCGTTAACCATATCCCCGAACTCGACGTAATTCAATCGTA
>JAAZNR010000203.1 GCA_012798155.1 Thermogutta sp.
CCTGGACTACCTGAGGGAACTCGATGATTCCTGGCATGGTCGCACCATCCTTGCTCGCCGGGGCACACCTGAAACCGCACCCCATTAGACCCCGAATCGCCCATTTTCACAAGCTCAAATCACATTTTGCAAAAGTCCAGTTAAACGGTATTGGGCCTAGAGCCTACCGGGTCCTGACTCAACCGCCTTCCCACGGCGGGGTCGTACCAGCGGTTGAGGTTGTTTTGCAGGCCGGTGTCGGGGTTGAACGGCCGGGCGGTGAAGAGGAAGAGACAATCCACCGCCGGCTCACGCCGGCGGCTGATGTTGCATTGCGTGATGACGCGGCGGTTGCATTGCGTGATGACCCGCCGGCTTGCCCCGGCGGCGCGTACAACGTCTTGCACAACTTGTGCGTCTTGCGCGGGGTAGGCGTGCCGCACAACGCGCCGGCGCGAGCCTCGGGCGAACTCGCCGGCCTCGGGCGAAATCGCCGGCCTCGGGCGAAATCGCGACCGGCGAGCGCAAAACGTGACCGGCCGGCGTCTGCCCGAGGGGAAGCCACCCGTTGCTCGCCGCGCCCATACGTTATAATGCGTCGCGTCAGCCGGATGATGCGTCGCGTCAGCCGGCGGACTCGTCGCGCGAGTTTCGGCCGGGATGGGGCGTGTCGGGGCATGCATCCAACGGGAGGGCTAGGGACATGATCGAGCTGGGGTTTCACACGGACAATTGGCGGCCGCTCAGCAAGAGCTTCCAATTCGCGGTGGAGAAGGGGGCCGAACTCGGCCTGAAGCACGTCGAATTCGGGGTGATCCACGGTCAGGACTTCATCCAGGAGATGGGCTACGATCCGGCCGTCTCCCTGCAGAGCAATCCCCGCGCCATTCGCCGCTACGTCGAATCCAAGGGGATGAGCGTATCGCAGATCGACGGCTCCTTCCCTCTGATGGGACCCCGCGGCACGATCCACGGCGTTCAGTACGTGCAGCAGACCATCCGTTTCGCGGCGGAGGTGGGTTGCCCGATCGTCGATACCACGGACGGCGCGGCGACCGTCCCGGGGATGACCCGCGACGAGGTCTTTCGCATCACGTGCGAGAATTACCGCCACTGCCTGAGCTGGGCCGAGGACTACGGCGTCACGTTGGCGGTCGAACCTCACGGGCCGTACACCAACGACATGGATTTCATGCGGCGGCTGTTCGAGCACTTCGAGTCGGAATACCTGCGATTCAATCTGGACACGGGCAACAGCTTCATCGCCGGGCTGGACCCGCTCGAATACTGCAAGGCGTTTCGCAAGTACCTGGTGCACCTGCACGTCAAAGACGTGGCCTCGGACTTGGCCGCCGAGGCAAGGGGCAAGGACACGGGCATCGGGATGTCCTTCGTACCGGTGGGGGGCGGCGTCAACGCCGAGAACATCCGCAAGGTCTTCGCCTATCTCAAGGAGAGCGATTGGAGCGGCACCGTCTCCATCGAATGCCTGGGGACCGACGATTTCATGCGGAAAAGCGTTGATTTCTTGCGGGCCGTGGTGTAAACCGGATAGCGAAACGGCCGCGACCGGCCGGCCGCCGGGGATACAACGCAAGGGAGGAACGATCTGATGTCCGAGAAGACGCATCGGCGGGGCTTTGTGGAAAAGACGGCGTGGACCGCGGCTTCGCTGGCGGCCGGGATGGGCATCCCCGCCGCGGCCGCGACCTATCAAGACGGGGGCGACCCGTCGGCGGGAGCCGCGACCGCGGCCCTGCCCCGCGGCAAGATCAAGAATCTGGAGGTCAGCCGATTGCTGCTGGGCGGCAACCTCCTCACGCACTATACGCACAGCCGCGATCTCCGCTACGTCTACAGCCTTGCCCGCGAGTATAACACCGACGACAAGATCTTGCAGACCTTGGCGGTCGCCGAGGCCAACGGGATCAACACGCTCATCATCCACTATGTGCCGCACGCGATCGAGTTGCTGCAAGAGCATCGCCGTCGCGGCGGCAAGATGCAGTGGATCACCTGCACGGCCCACGCCATGGTCAGCGGCGGCCTGGACGCCTTCAAGCAGCAGATCGACTCCTTGGTCGCGGCGGGGACGAACGCCTTGTATATCTCCGGCATAGAAGGCGATCACGCTTGCGGCTTCGTGAACGACGTCTCCGGACCTGAGGCGGAGCAGCGCGTCGGGGCCCCGCGGACCGAATTGCTCGCACAGGCCCTGGAATACGCCAAGCAGTCCGGGCTGCCGGTGGGGATCGGCGGCCATCGCATGGGCGTGGTGGAGGATTGCGAGAAGGCAGGCTTGGACAACGATTTCTATATGGTGACCTTCCACCACCACAAGTATCCCACCGCCAAGCTGAACTTCGATTCGCGATGGTGCGCGCTCCCCGAGGAATTGGCCGCCCTGATGCGGAACGTCCGCAAGCCCTGGATCGCCTTCAAGGTGATGGCGGCAGGCGCCATTCCGCCGCAAAACGCCTTTCG
>JAAZNR010000204.1 GCA_012798155.1 Thermogutta sp.
CTGGCGAAGTCGTGGGGCCTGGCCCTGGGAGCCGTCCAATTCCTGCCCACCTGGGAGATGCTTCACGATTCCGTGAGAGCGGCGGCCGGCGCCGAATTTTTGGCGAGCGGCTCATTGCATCCCGCCAACCTCGTCCAGCTTGTCGCGCCGTATCTTTTTCGCGGGCGGGTCTTGGGCGGAAACACGCACGAGATGGGGCTTTACCTGGGAGCGGCGCCCCTCTGCCTGGCCGTGGCGGGTTGGGCAACCGCACCAAAACATGGGCGAGGGCGCATCATTCTTGCCGCTTGCGCCGCGGGTGCAATCCTCTCGATCCTGGCGGCGGTCGGACGGTATTCGCCGCTCTTCGCCCTGCAGCGGATGCTTCCCTTTCGCTGCCCCTGCCGAGCCGTCGTCCTGTTCCAATTCTCCGCGGCGATCGCGGCGGCATACGGATTCCAACGATTGTTGCGGTTTTCGCGCCGTACAGGCAGCAAACGGCCGGCTGAAATTCGCCCCTTCCTTCGCGTTGTTTTCGCGATCGCGGCGGCGAGTATTGCCGCGGCCGCCCTCCGTGTTTCCGTTGCAGCGCCGGCAGCCCTCCCTTGGGCCGAGCCTGCGGCGGCGGTCTCGGGAGCCTTGTTGTTCTCGGCGGCGGCACTGACAATCGCGGCCGCCGCACACGGCTATCCATTCGGCATGGTCGGGCTGATCCTGCTCACGGCCGGAGACCTGGCAACCTACGGCCTGAGTTACGCGGTTTGGCCGGAAACCCAGCCTTTCGACGTCTGGCGATCGCGCGCGGCAGCCCCGCCGCTCAGTGACCCGCAGGACCCCTCCTGGTCGGGCCGGGTGGTCTTTTTGCCGCATTCCCCCGCGCCGCCGTCGCCGTTTCCCGCGTTGGGCCGTCCCGCGGTGGGCAATGAGTGTTTGCTAAAGGGCCTCCGCCGGATGGACGGCTATGCCGGCTTGCCGCCGCGCCGCGTGCTCGACATGGGAAGCCCCACCGCGCGAAGGATCGCGGACGTGAGCTGGGCGGGGAGATTTCAGCCGTCCTCCCTGGGGTATGCGGCCGTGGCCTGGGAGAAGTCGCCGGACCGCTTGCCGCGGTTTCGCACGGTGGGCCGAGTCGTGGTCGCATCCCCCACGCCCGCCGTCATCGAGCGACTCGATCCGCAGCGCGCTGCTCTAGTGGAAAAAGCCGTCGGAGTCTCGCCGGAAGCAGCCGCCCGACTCGGCGTCCTCGACGATCGCCCCGGCCGCATGGCGGTCGCGGTGCAGGCATCCGGGCCGCTATTGCTCGTAGTATCGGAGGCCTATCACTCGGGCTGGGGTGCCGCCGTGGACGGCCGGGAGAGCGAGGTCCTCCGCGTGAACGGCGACTTCATGGGTTGCGTGGTACCGCCGGGCAGGCACCGCGTGATCCTGGCCTTTCGCCCCTGGAGTCTGATTTGGGGACGGGGCATCAGCTTCGCCGCGCTCACCTTGTCGGCCGGGGCTTTCCTCCTTTCCCTCCACGTCCCCTCGCTTCACGTCCCCCGTGGTCGCGGACGCAAGCCGAAGACGCTAGATTAAAGGCATTGCAGCGCGAAAGCATGGTTTTCATCGGAGGGAAGCCGTTGCCGCCCGAAAGCCTAACTGTCATCAGATTGAGGACATCGCCGCGCGAAAACCTGGTTTTTATCCAATAACTGGACTTTTGCAAATTGTGGTGACAGGTTCTCGTCCGCCTTGGAAGAGGGTTATTGTGAGGGCAATTAGGCGCGAAAACGGCTGGCCGTGATTGCCTACCTTCACCAAGCCCTCGCCCACTGCCCCTCTTCCAGAAGGAGAGGGGAGCAGTTTGCAAAAGTCCAGCCAATAACCGATTCGATTCGCTGCGTTCAATCCGGGTAAAAGGTCATGACGCTCTTCTACTACGATCCGGTCTTCCTGCTCCACCAAACGGGATCGCACCCCGAGAGCGCGGAGCGCATTCGCGCGATTCCGGATCGTTTGGAAGAGGAGGGTTTGTTGCAACGATGCGGCCGCCCGCAATGGAAGCCCGTCCCCCGCAACGTACTGCAACTCATCCATTCTCCGCGTTACATCGACGAGGTCTGGTCGTTGGCCAAGGCGGGAGGCGGCGACCTGGACCACGACACGGTGTGCAGCCCCGACTCCTATGACGTGGCCATCTCCGCCGCCGGCGCGGTGTGCGACGCCGTGCGGCGCGTGGTTCAAGGCGAGGATCGCCGGGCCATGTGCTTGATCCGTCCGCCCGGACATCATGCGCTGCGCGATCGGGCGATGGGGTTCTGCATCTTCAATAATATCGCCGTCGCCGCCGCGACCGCGGTCTGGCAGTTGGGGTTGGATCGCGTCCTGATCGCGGATTGGGACATCCACCACGGAAACGGCACGCAATCGGCCTTCTGGGACGATCCCCGCGTGGGCTTCCTCTCGATCCATCGCTGGCCCTTTTACCCCGGCACCGGCGACGAGGACGAGATCGGTGAAGGGGCCGGCTTGGGCTACACGCGAAACCTCCCCGTCCGCTACGGCACCCCGCGCTCCGAGTATCTGCACCGGCTGGGAGACGCTTTGGACGACTTCGCCGCCAAGATCAAACCGCAGCTCATTCTTCTCAGCGCGGGCTTCGACACGCACCGGCTCGATCCCGTGGGCAATCTGGGATTGGAGACCGAGGACTTCGGCCCCCTGACCCGGATGGTCCTGGACCTGGCCGAGACGCATTGCGGGGGCCGACTGGTGAGCGTGCTGGAAGGCGGTTATAACCGGCAGGTCATGCCCGACTGTTTGGCGATCCACCTCGCCGAAATGGTCCGCCGGGACGTTCTTTCGGGTGACGAGCCGCCGGAGGACGGGTCGGAAGCCGCGGCGGGCTGAACCGCCTTGGCTCACTTGCCGTCCAGCGTGATCGCCCCGTCCCAGTGCGGCGGCGGCCGCCGATTGTGCCGGGCGATGTGCATGGTCAAGAAGTCCGCCGCCGGATCAGCCGCCGGCAGACGGTGGAGCAACTCGAAGGCCTCCTCCCACCTCCCTTCCGCGAAGGCGTCCACGGCGGCGTCGCACCAGCGGAGGTGCTCTTCCTTCAGCACGGCATCGCCGCTCTCCGGCGGGAGAAGCTCGTTCACCGTGACGCGCCTCTCCATTCCGTAGGGGCGCACCACCGCTAGTTTCCGCGTCCTTGCCGCCGAAGGTGCCATGCGTCGGCGGACGTATTCCGCGGTCGCTTCGTCGATCAAAATCGGCACGCGGAAGACCTTGGTGATGCCTTCCAGGCGGGAAGCCAAATTGACGGGCGGCCCGAAGACCGTGACCTTGGCGTGGTCGGGAGTGCCGATCTTGCCCGCCACGGCCGGCCCGTGCGCGATCCCGATCCCCACGTGGAATCCGGCCAAGGAACCGTCTGCGGACTGCGAGGCGGACTCGAACTCCCGGCGGATCGCCAGGGCTGCGCGGCACGCCCGGGCAATGCCGTCTTCCTGCGGCAAGGGCCAGCCCCAGAAACCCATGGCCGCGTCGCCCTGGAAGTCCCCCACGACCCCGCCTTCGTGCAGGATGCAACGGGTCATGACTTGCAGCGTCACGCTGACGCGCCGCAGCAGTGGCAGCAATTGCGAGGCATTGCGTTCCGACTCCAAACTGAAGCCGCGGAGATCGCAGAACAGCACGGTCACGTCCACTTCGCGCGGTTGAAGCAGTTCCTCGGGATCGCCTTCCGCCAGGCCTTCCAAAACGAGCGGCGAGAAGAACTGGGAGAGCACGGCGCGATGGCGTTGCAATTGCCGCAATTGCAGGAGCGAGGCCGTCATGGAGGCCACCAGCTCCAGGAACTTGACGTCTTCGCGGAGGTCGCCGGCCCCGCCGGAGGGCGGCGTGCCGTCGTTACGAAGTCCGCCCGCCGCGTAGATCGCCCAATGCGGCACGCCTTCCAAAAAGATCGGCGTGCAGGCCGCCCAATCCACGTCTTGGCGCGCGGTGTAGACGGCGAACTCCTCGCCGCGAGGGCTCGGGGCGGGTTCCCCCGGTCGACTCGGCGCGGCGCTGCCGGAGCCTCCGCCGCCGTGCCTGATCCAATCTCCCGACCACACGTGCAGGAGGCTCTGCTTCTTTTGCCACGTCTCTAGGATCAGGCGGCGGCTGGGGCGAAAATCGCCGGCCGTCAGCAATCGCCGATCCCATTGCAAGACCTGAATGGCGGCCGCGGAGCGAGAACCCGAGGCATCCGCCGCGGCCGTTTCCCCGCCCCACGAACCGGCGGACTTCGCCTCCTCCACGCGGACCACGGCGGCCGCTTCCGCATTGGGCATCCCGGCCAGGACCAGATTCACCAAGCGGCTGCACATCTCGCCCTCGGTGGCCGCCGACGACAAGGCTTGCGTCAGACGCGACAGCACCTCCAGGCGATGGTTGGGGTTGACGAAGACGATTTGCCGCAAGTGCTGCGGCGAGAATTCCTGCCGCCGCACCGGGTCGGGATGATCCGCCGTGATCCGCGCCTCCTGCCGCACCAGGGTAAAGGAGGTCCGGCCGATGACGAAGCACTCGCCCAGCGAGACGGTCGCCGTTTCGACGGCCCGGCCGCGGAAGAACACCGGGTTCGCGGCCTGCGGGAGTCTACGAACGCGGAGCCGGTCGCCTTCCAGCAGCAGTTCCACGTGGACGCGGGAGATGTGCGGGTCCCAGGCCGCCGACCACAAGCCGGCCGCCCGGCCCAGCATTACGGGTATGCCGGCGGGCAGCGGTCTCCGCCAGCGGTCCTCCGCGTTCTCGCCTTGCGCGATCAGATGGACGGCGGACGGCTCACCCATGGCCCCAGACCTCGCAGAGCCCCGCCGGCGACCCGGCAGTCATCGTTTCCACGCGATCCGATCTCACGGCTCCTCCTTCATCGCCTTTTCCCAATCGTGCGTGCTCTCCACGGTTCGGCGCGTAGGGGTCGGATGCTCGTCCCCTCGCCCCGCCGTCCGCGGGAGCACCTCCCATTCCCAGTTGTCGTTGGGGACGGGCGCGACCTCGCGCAGCAATCGCAGGGCCAAGGTCCACAGCCCGAGCAGAATCACCGTCACCACGCCCGCCGCGGTCAGGCCGAACTGGAAGAGGTTCTTCCGCATCTCTTGCAGGGGGCGAGCCAGGGCTGATTCGTAATCCTCCTGCACCAGCACCACCCAGCCCGTCGCTTCGGGAACGTCACTGCCGGCGCATTTCACCTTGACCGAGGCCTGCTGCGCCAGATAGCGGCGGGCATAGGCCGCCCCCAAGGGGTCTTTGCCCAAGGGATCGCGGAAATCGACGGCCGCCGACGGAGGCCGCGTCCCCCCCTCGAAGACCGGCGGCAATTCCGTCTGCGAGATGCAGTAATCCTTGAAGCGATCGGGCAGGCGACCCTCGCGCCGCAGGATCTCGTCGAACAAGGGATGCTGCAAGATCATCCCCGGATAATCGCCCGGCCGCATTTCCACCAACACCGGAAACTGCGAGGGGTTGCCCTGCAACTCCACGAAACGCGTCACGCGGACGGTGAGCGCCAACACGCCCAGGAACTCGCCCGTCGCCGGATCCCATACCGGCGTCGACACGGCGGTGATCCACAAGTTGCTGGCGTCGCTGCGAAACACGGCCGAGAGCTTCGTTTCCCGCAAGTGCAAATCGGGGTCGGGGGGTCTCCACTGCCGGTCCAGATCGCGATCCCAGCCGGTGAAAAAGCTCCGCCAGGCGTAGTTGCGGCCGATGGTTCGGGACTGCGGCAGACGCGTCACGGAGATGCCCCGCACATCGCAGAAAAACCAACTCGCCACGTCGTCGCTCGGGCGTTCCTTTTCGCCCTCGGTCGGCGGACGCATCCACCGCGGCAGGAGGGCTTCGAATTCCTGCTGGAATCGCCGCCGCGCCGGATGCCCGCGGAACCGCTCCCGAAGCTCCTCCAGATGCTCATCGTCGGGAACGGGCCGGCTCAAGGCATCCATCAAGGGCTGAACCTCCTGGTCCTGCAAAAACTCCCGCACCGCTTGCAAAAAGCGGGGATGAACGGCCAACTGCTCCACCGCGTCGTAGCGGCGCCGCAATTCCTTGCCCGCCAGGTCGGCCACGTACTCGGCCATCAAGCGGTTGTTTTGCAAAGCCCGGACGGTGAGGTTCTCCTCGGAGCGCGTGACGGCGGTGGAAAACCCTCGCCAGGCGAACACGGCGAAGACGCACAGCAATAGGACGGGGCCGACGAAACCCAGGACCAAAAGCGGCCGCCGCGTCTTTTGCAGGGACCAGCCATCCAGCGCCGCCAGCACCGCCGAGACGCTGGGATAGCGCTGCTTGGGATCGGGGTTCAAACACCGCTCGACGATGGTCGCCAGACCCCGGTCCACGCCGGGCACCCGGCGGTGCTGCGTCGGCACTCCCGACTCCACGATCCATTTCCGGTAGGCCGCCAGCCGTTCCTCCAAGTCCGAGATCTGCTCGATCCGGGCGGCCGCTTCGTCATCCCGGTGGGGCGGCTTGCCCGTCAACATGCAATACAACAAACCGCCCAGACCGTAGATGTCCCAGCGTGCGTCGGGCACGGACCGCAGGTCGGCCTGCTCCGGGGCCATGTAGAAGAGGGTCCCCAGGGCCGGCAATTGCTCGTGCGACAGCCGCGATTGGCCGAAGTCGCCCAACCTCGGCTTGCCGTCCTGGTCCAGCAGCACATTGGCCGGTTTCAGGTCGCAGTGCAGCACCCCCTTGTTGTGGGCATGAAGCAGCCCGATCGCCACGTCCCGAAAGACCCGCACCGCCTCGGCCGGGGGCAGCGGTCCCGCCGCCAAGCGGTCCGCGAGCGAACCCCGCTCCATGAACTCCATGATGTAGTACGGCGGATCGGAGTCCCAGCCGACCGCGATCAGTTGCACGATGTAGCGGTCGGCCGAGAGAAAGACGAGCTTCTCCACCTCCCGCGACAGGAGCGACCAGTCCAAGCCCCCGCGGTGGGCGTAAAACTTGACGGCCGCCCGCCGGCCTGTGTTCCGGTCTATCGCCACCCAGACCTCACCGTACGCCCCCACGCCCAGCAAACGCTCGATGTCGTAGCCGGGCACGTCGGCGGGAGGACGGCGACGCTGCAAACTCATCTCTTGCGAAATGCGCCTCGCCGTACCGTTTTGGGGAATTGTCGGTTCGTCGATCATCCAGACGGACCCACGGTGCTCTGTCCAACCTTTTCGCCGCGCATCCCGGTCGCGCCATCCTCCGCCGCCGTTCCGCGCGGACCCATCATGGGAAGTATATCAGGTTTGCCGAAAATAGGCTTCCGGCGGCCGGGCGGCGGCATCCCTTTTCGTACAACTGGACTTTTGCAAATTGTGGTGACAAGTTCTCCTCCGCCCTGGAAGAGGGTTACGGTGAGGGGCAATTAGCCGCGAAAACGGCTTGCCGTGATTGCCCAACTTCACCAAGCCCTCACCTGCTCCCCTCTCCCAAAGGGAGAGCGAAGCAGTTTGCAAGAGTCCAGAGTCCAGATACAAGCAAGGTGCCGCGACGTGCTACACGACGTGCTACACTTTGCGCAGTGAGGAATCGCGTACCATTTTCCGCCGTTCTCCCTCAGGTAACCGTTCACGGGCCAACCGTTCACGGCCCGGCGGCAGGCACGTCTTCGGGGCCGTGGCGGGCCGAGAAGCGCAGCCCCCCTTCACATCTGAAGAAGACAGTCCCATTTTCGCGGGCTTCGCCCCAAGGATGGGGACGGTCCCCGTGAACGGTTACCCCGCCGGCCGCGAAATCTCGATGAATCGAATCCCCCCCAACTCGGTGCCCGATCGGCCTCGCAGCTTGTCGCGGTGCGTCCAGGCGACCATCGGCCTGGGATCGATCCTCGTGATCTTCCTGGCCGTCGGCTGGGCTGCCGAAGACTCCCGTTCCCCGGCGGAGAGGGTCGGCGCTTCCGCGTCCCTTGCGGAAGGCGGGCAGCCGTCCGGGCGGTCCTCTTACGATCTCGCACTGTACGAGGCGGAAGTCCGCCGCATGAGAGGCGGGGAATCCTATTACGTCGCCGCTGCCGCCGAGCTTCCCGCCCGGGGCTATCCCACCAAGAGCGTCTTCAATTGGCGCCAACCGTTGCCCATGGCTTTGATTGCGGCCTTGCCCCGCCCGGATCATGCCCGAGTACTCTTGGGAATCCTCGGCGCGATCATCCTGCTGCTGGGATACGGAGCGGTTCGAAGCACCCCGGAACTCTCGCCCGCCGCATGGGCCTGGGTCGTGCTGACCGCGCTGTCCCTGCTGCCGGGCATCATGCCGAAGTTGTATTACTCCTCGGAACTCTGGGCCGGGAATCTGATCCTGCTATCGCTGCTCCTGGCATCGACGGGACGAACCTTGCCTGCGGTATTCGCCGGCACGGCGGCCCTGTTCTTTCGGGAGCCGGCCCTGCCCTACTGCCTGGCCGCCGCGGCCGCCGCCTGGATGCTCGGCCGCCGGAGAGAGTTTGCGGCCTGGTCGGCGGGGCTGTTCGTTTGGGGGGCGTTCTTCGCCTGGCACGCAGCTCAAGTGACGGCCCACACCCCGCCCGACGCCGCCGCCTGCCGCGGTTGGCTTTGCGGCGGCGGGATCGACTTCGTCCTCTCCACGGCCCAGATGCACTTCATCCTGGTGCTGCTACCCCGTTGGGCCGCCGTGGTCTATTTTGCCCTGGCTGCGGTGGGATTTGTGGGTTGCAAGAGCGAGCTTGGGCGGCGCGCGGCCGCCGCCTTCGCCGCCTACGTTGCCTTCTTCGCCGTGGTGGGACAGCCCTTCAACCAATACTGGGGCCAGCTTTGGGCGCCGCTTCTGTGCCTGGGCGTCACGCGCTCCCTCGCCTTGGGACTCCGTTTCGGCGGCGGAATGCTCCCCATCGCCCGCCGCTTTCCCCCATTTTCTCGACGCCTTTCGGGAGCCAAAGGCTCGGCCTGACCGCTCTCATGGAAACCGGGATCGCCGGACATTCCCGGCAACATGCCACGGGAGCCGATGTGCGTGCCGGCAAAAACTTCCAGCGGGGCGGGAACGCCGATCCGCTGGAAGCCGGGACCCCATCATTCTACACGGCTCGCATTCTACACGGCTTGAGTCGCGCGAAACGGCCCAAATGAGCCAAAACGTCGCGCCCCTCCCGCATGAACGGCCTTCACCGGGACCCGCGAGTGCGGCTCCGAATCAATATCCGCCGACGTTGGTTTCGGCGCCTTCGCGGGTGGAGAGGGCACGGTAGATCGAGAGGTCGATGGTATTGCTAATGAACCGGACGGTGCCGTCGCCGAAGGCGAAATTGCCGCCGCCGGGGTGGAAGCTACCGAAGGCCCCGTTGTTGCGGCCGGTCCCGATCCCGCCGCCGCCGGCAGGGTAGGTAATGCCTTCACCGACCGGCGTATTGAGCGGATTATCCGTGGTTCGCAACGAGTCGGTGTGCCTGCCGGCGATCCACCAGAGGTTCGTTCCCTCCTTCGTGTGCGACTTGATGACTTCCCCAAAGAAGAACGTCGAGCTAAGCCCGTCCAAGCAGTCGGCGAACTTCATGGATCGGATGTACATGAACATCCCCGTATTGCCCGCCTTGACCGCCCCGCTAATCCCTTGGCTGGGCCCGATGGAACCGGAGCACAGGGCGTAGCAACCGGTGGAATACTCCGGCGTACCCGTACGGAACGGTTCGTCCGTGGAACTGGGACAGACGAAGACGGACGGCCGGGTACGGAAGACTTTCTGGTAGTCGGCGATCAAGTTCAGCCACCCCGACGTGGACGGCCCCAAACCGCAGCTTGCCGGCGCGATCGCCCCCAATTGAAAACCGTTCAAGGAATCGTACAGGTTCTTTTCCTCCATATAGGGAAGCAACATCACGAAGGCCGACGTCCCTTGGCGCTGGTAGTCGTACTTGATGTTCGCGCCGCTCGTAGGCGCCAAACCATAGTAGTCGGAGCAGTCGGACCCCATCCGGCCGGGCGGGATGGACTTCACCACGTTCTCATAGTTGGCCGTCGCCAGGGCGATCTGTTTGAGATTATTGGTGCACTGGCTTCTCCGCGCCGCTTCGCGCGCCGCCTGCACGGCGGGAAGAAGCAAGGCAATCAAAATCCCGATGATCGCGATCACGACCAACAACTCGACCAGCGTAAAACCGATCCGCGATCGGTTCGCCGGCGTCCTACGCAAAAAAGCTCTCGCAGCCATGGCTCAACCTCCTCAAGACGAGGAACGGAAAACAACAACCGACGCTAGTTCGCCAAAGTATCCGACAGGAGGGGCACCCTCTTGTTTTCGCTTAAAAGAGGTTCACCCTCTTGTTCACGCGGTTCACCCTCTTGTTCGCTCAAAAGATGTTCGGATCGTTGGACTCGGGCGTGATTTGCCCGGGCGGTATATTGGCCAACGGGCCGGTCAGCTCGATGGTCAAGGAATCCGTGGGCTTATCGATGGTCACCGTCAACCCGCTGGTTTGAGGATCGGAATATTTTTCGGGAATCAGGGACACGCTTTCGGTCCCGACCATCGCCCGCACGGTCACCACCACCTTGTGCGTCCCGACCGGGCAACCGTCTTCCTTTTCGAAAGTGGTCAAGGTGAACTTGCCGGTCTGCGGATCGATCGTGCCCGTGGCGGGTCGCGTGCCCTCGGGAATGACCTGAATGAACCCCGGCACGCCAGCCGCCAGGGGCTTGCCGTCGATCAAGACTTGGCCGGAGACCTTGACCAGTTTCGGCCCACCTTGGCCGCATCCTTGCAGGGCCGGTATGATCAACACCATCACTGCGAGAGACGC
>JAAZNR010000205.1 GCA_012798155.1 Thermogutta sp.
AAAATGTCTGAAACCTCCGCTGCCGCGCTAGTGTAAACTGATAGGCAGCCGCCCGTCTTGCGCCGGCGTGGGCGACGATTTCCTGCCTCCCCGGGGCGGTTGCGGGTGGCAACGCGGCCGATCCTCTTGTCCCTTTCCGTGGTGCGGACTTCGGAGGCTACGATCGTGGATGCAGCGATTCGCACGGAACACTTGACCAAGGTTTTCGGCGGAGTGGTGATCGCGGTCAACGATCTGTGCCTCACCGTGCCCAAGGGTGCGGTGTTCGGCTTTCTCGGCCCGAACGGGGCAGGCAAGACCACGACGCTGCGATTACTCTTGGGATTGCACCGCCCCACCGCCGGCGGGGCATTCGTGTTCGGGCGTCCGTGTGGGGTCGGCGCCACCGACGTTCGGGGAATGATCGGATTCCTTCCCACCAATCCCAAGTTTCCCCCGCATCTGAAGCCGTTCGAATATTTGAACCTGGTGGGCAAGCTTCACCGCATTCCCGCCGAAGTTCGCATGCCGCGGATTTCCTCGCTGATTCGGGCCGTGGGGCTGTTGTCCGTGACGGACCAGCGAATTGGAACACTTTCGACGGGCGAGACCACGCGGCTGGGGATCGCTGCCTCCTTGCTGGCCGACCCGCCGTTGCTGTTGTGGGACGAGCCGACGGCCGGCTTGGATCCCGCGGCCCGCCGCTTTGCCCTCGATTTGATCCAGGAATTGCGGCAAGAGCGAACGGTCGTGGTGGCGACGCATATCTTGGCGGATATCGACCGGGTCTGCGATCACGTGGGTGTGATGCACGAGGGGCAGATGATTTTTTGCGGCACCATGCAAGAGATGAAACGTCGCCTGCGGCACGACGGCATCACGTTGGAGTTGGCAGGGTCCAATGAGGCTCTGCGAAAGGCGGCTGAGACGTTGGCGGAACGATGCCCCGTGGAGCACCGCTGGCTGGGTGAGAACGTGGTGAGTTTGACCGTAGAGGAGGGGCGCGGGCGCGCGGCCGTCTTGGCGGAGGTCTTGCAAGTCTTGAATGACGTGGGGGTCGATCTGCAAGCCATCCAATCGGGTCACGGCGACACCGAGGGTGCCTATCTTAACCTGCTGCAAGAGGATTTGTCGCATGGCTTTGCCCGATTTCAAGATTCTCCCCGCCCGACTCATGCCGATCGCAGCGGTGTTTCAGTTTGAGTTGCAATCGCTGTTGAAGAGTTGGCTGGTGCGACTTTGGCTGATCGCCGCTGCGCTGACGGCCTTGCTGACCGTCATGGTGGGGTGGTCCGTTTTGCCGGATGCCATTCTGATTTCGTTGCTGCTGGCGGCATTCCTGGTATTCCCTTGGTTTCTCGTCATCATCGTCTTGGGAGTCAACGCCTCGACGGCGGGGCGATTGGACGTTGCCGCCGACGGGATTCTCAGTCGTCCCATCACGCGTTGGCAGTTTCTGACGGGAATCTGGGCCGCCCGGTTGTTGATTGTTTGGGCGGTTTCCCTCGCGGTCTTAGTGCCGGCCGTGATCGCGATTGTGGCGGGCGATCGCCCGCAGGTCGTGGAGACGCAGCCCATCACCTTCTTCGGCCTCGTCGCTTCGCTCGCCGTCGTTCTCGTTGTCTTGGCCTTCCTGGTCACCGTCGGCGTCTTGCTTGGGACGCTTTTCAAGAACGCCTGGGTGGCGATGATTGTGCTCCTATTCGTGTGGTACCCGATCAACGCGATCCTCGTGACTTTTCGCTTGGCCGAGTTCTCGCCGATCAGTCTCGACCAGGCCATGCCGAGCATTCTGCGCAAAAATTGGTCCGAAGCCGACGAGTCCAAAGCCCAGGCGGCCGGCCCGCTCCAGGCGGAAGTGCAGCGTCAGGCGGAGGAGTTCATTCGCACTCTCACCGGGACCGCCCGTCCGGAACGCACTCACAAAGGTCCCGAATTCTACCAGCATGACGACAAGTACAAAGAACTTTCGTTGGCCAAGGTGATCCTCAGCTACGGCGGATTCACGATCCTGCTGTGGGGCTTGACGGTGCTCATCTTTTACTTTCGCGACCTGTAATTGAGGGTCGGCTCGGCGGCGATCCCTCCATGCCGTTCACCACAATCACGTTGAAGTTCGCGTGTCGGTCTTTTTCCGATGAAACCCGTTTCTTCGCTCGGGTGTAAATACCATCGAAATGGCGTCGGCGATATCGGAACTTCGAACGCTGAGCGGGTTTTCCCCTTGCACCGACTCGCCAAACTCGTCAAAGTCCGGATTAGGAGACCAATCATGCGCGTCGGAGCTGCGGCCGGAAGTCTGTTGCGTGTCGCGATTTGCGCGGCGGCGGTAGTCGGTGGCTGCCTGATCGGCGGAACGGAGAGGCTATCCGCCGCGGAGTCGCCCGCCGAGTCGGCCGCCGAGCTTTGCAAGTGGATACCCGCCGAGGCGGTGGCGGCCGTCATGGTTTCGCATCCCGCCGATTTGCTGAGAAAGCTGGATGAGACACCCGCAATCCGGGAGCTGGAGAGCGGTTTGCGTCTTGCGGAATTGCTGGAGCGGAATCAGGAGTTGCGGCAATTGCGGGCGGCGGTCTCGCTTTTGGAAGGGCAACTGCAATCCGATTGGAAGACGATTCTGGGGGATATGACGGCCGGCGGCTTGGTGCTTGCCGTGCTGCCCGACAATCAAGTGGTCGTGATCGTCGAGGCCCGCGATGCCGAGGTCCTGCGCAAGGTGAACGATTTCGTATTGAACTTGGCGCGATTGGACCCCGGCAACGCCGGCAAGAGGGAAGCGGTGCGGGAAGCCGAGTATCGCGGCGTGCGAGGCTGGGCCCTGTCACCCGAGGAATCGCATGCCGTCATCGATCGTCGATTGGTGTTGTGCAACAGCGCCGAGCTGCTGCGGCGGATCATCGATCAGGCGCAGGACGGCGGCGAGGGTCTGGCGGGCAGCGCCCAATTCAAGGCCGCGGTTGCTTCGTTGCCGGCGAGCGACATCGGCGTTTTCGTGGATTTTCGGCTGTTTCGCGATTTGCCCCAGGTACAAGAGGGGTTGCGGCAAGCCCGCTCGCCGCTGTCCGTGTTGTTCTTGGCCGGCTTGACGGAGGCCTTGGGCGGAGCCGACTGGCTGGCGCTGGGGCTGGCTTACGAGGACGAAAGCGTGAGATGTGCCTTGCGTTCCGGCGGGGATACGGCGCTCTGCAAGGACTTTGGTTTCGCGATGCCGGCCTCTCCGGGGGAAGGTGTCTTGCCGAACCTGGACGTGCCGGGAAGAATCATGGCCCTGACCATGTATCGCGACCTCCGCGACTTCTATGCGCGAAAGAATGAACTGTTTCCCGAAAGAACCTCGGGACTGATCTTCTTTGAGAACATGATGGGAATCTTCTTTAGCGGCCGGAATTTTACGGATGAGGTTTTAACGGAGCTGGATCCCCATGTTCGGATCGTCGTCGCGCGCCAGCAATTCACGCCGGAGACCGGCGTGCCCGAAGTGCAAATCCCCGCCTTGGCCGTGGTGTTTCGAATGAGAAACCCGCAGCGGTTCGGGCCGATTGTGGAGGAAGGCTGGCAGAAGGCCCTGGGGTTGATCAATTTTGTTCGCGGGCAGGACGCCCAGCCGGGGCTGATTCTGGATCGCATGGAATATCAGGGCGTAAAGTATACGGTCTCTTATTTTTCCACCGTCGACGAAGATCTCTCCCAGCCCCTGCCGATGCGCTTCAATTTTCGGCCCGTGGTCATCGCTCAAGGCGAGGATTTGATCTTGGCCTCGAGCGAGGGGTTGGGAAAATCCATCATGGATGCCATTCGGGCATCCGCGGATTCCGACCGGCCGTTGCCCGACGTGAGCGCTCTGCTGGAGACGGACTTGGCGGCGGTTGCCCAGGTGATCGAAGACAATCGGGAGGCGCTGATTCGGCAAAATATGCTCGCGAAGGGCAGGGAACGCGAAGAGGCAGTGAAGGAGTGGGAGCATTTGAAACGAGCGGTGGAACTTTTCGGCAAATCGGTCGTGAAGGTCGGCGTTCATGACGGTCGGCCGGCCCTCGATGCCAAAGTCAGCGTCAAATTGTCGACCTTGGAGCAGTTCTTGCCCGCCGAATAGGCCTCTAACGTCGCGGCACAGGGATCGGCGTAACACGGGCAAGGCTACGATGCGGAGACTGCACAATGACGTCTCATTGCGGGGAGTTGCATGACCGTGAGATGCCGCACGCGGGCGCCTTTCCGGCGTCTTCGGACCTTTGGCAGGCTTCTTCGCACCCGATGAGCCGACGTGATGTCGCACACCTGTTACGCCGGGTTGCCGCTAATCCTACAGCGGAAGAACTTGACGGCTTCTCCGGTCAATTGCCCGATGCCGTCTTCCTGCTCCTGACGGAGGAGTCTCCACGCTACCACGAATTCGAAGCGGAATTGCGTCCGCTGGAAGAGGCTGCCGTGCGGTCCAACGCGGCGAATGCCTATCGCACCTGGTTTATGTGGCGGTTGGTTTTGTCGCCTTGCCCGCTTCGGGAATGGATGACCGTCTTCTGGCTGGAGTACTTCGGATTAGGGATTGAGCGCGTCGCGGACCTCGCGTTGTTCGACGATGTGGTGCGTTCCATGCGGCGCCTGGCGCTGGGGGATTATCATGAATTGCCGGCCGCGGTCCTGCTTCACCCGGCGTTTCTGTTGAATGTTCGGGCACCCTTGAACTACCGTTCGGACCCCAGCGAGCAGGTGGGTGCGGCAATCTTACGGACCTGTCTGGGATATCGCGAGCAGGACTTCTCGGCCCAGGCCGGGGAGCTGGCGCGGGCTTTTTCCGGCCGCTTCATCAACCGTGGACGACTACGGGTATCGGAGTTTGAACGCGACACGGGGGAAAAAACGATTCTGGGACGGAGCAAAGCCTTTGAGGCCGAAGACATCCCCCGATTGATTGCGGAGGATGCTCGGGCGGCCTCTTGGACCGCGCGGCGGCTCTATCGCTGGTTTTGTTGCGATACTCGGATGCCGAGCGAGGAGTTCCTGTCGCCGCCGGCCGAACAACTACGGCAAAACGGCTCCGTAGCCGCTGCGGTGCGGCTGATCCTGTCCTCGCAATGGTTCTTTTCCGAGGCTGTTCGCCGGCAAAAGCTTAGACGCCCTGTGGAGTTTGCGGCCGCTCTGTTGCGGGCCTTAAAGGGCAGGATCACTCTTCGCACCGTTACCGAACTGACGGCGATGGGGCAAGACATCCTCCAGCCGACGACGTTGGACGGTTGGTCGGAAGCCGGTAATTATTTCTCCCCGCTTGCCTTGATCCAGAGGATGAACTTGGCCGCCAAGCTGGTCGGAACGGATGAGAATTTCGGCGGCGGATTGGCGCGGGGCGCGGTCGAGACGTGGGGAGATGATTTACCGAATGCCTTGACGGACCTGATGACGGATCAGGCAATACCCGTGGAAATCGGCTCCCGGTGGGAGGACTTGCGGGCACGATACGCCGCGTCGTCCGGCGACCGAGAGCGAGTCGCCGCTGCCATGATCTACCTGTTGGCCGTCTCCCCGGTATTTCAGACGGCTTGAGCGGCGCGCGCCGGTCGGGGCGCTGCCTCGCATTGCAACGGCCGGAAGGAGCGGAATATGCGAACGCTATCGCGTCGAACTCTTCTGCAAAGCGGACTGGCAAGTGCCGTGGTGCTTGGAGGTCATATTCCCGGCTTTCTCCGGCGGGCTTTGGCCGACGAGAGGCTATCCCCATCTATCCACGACAGCATCGTCGTTGCCATACAACTGGCTGGCGGGAACGATGGGTTGAACACGGTCGTGCCGTACGAGAACGATATCTACCAACGGAGTCGCCCCACCTTGGCCCTGAAGAAAAAGGATGTGATTCCCCTGCAACAAGGGGTTGGTATTCCAGCCCGCATGAAGGGTGTCTTTGACGGATTGGAACAAGGCAGCTTTGCCGTGATTCATGCGGTCGGCTATTCCAATCCGAGCGGTGACCACGATCGGGCCATGGAGATTTGGCAGACCGCCCAGCCGGACAATCCGCATCCGGAAACGGGCTGGCTGGGACGCGCCGCCGACCATCTCGTGCCGTCGCCAAAGGCTGGAGCTTCTCCTATTCCGGCGGCGAGTCCCAGCGTCTTCATCAGTGAAATCGCAACGCCGTTGACGGTGATTGGGCGAGCGTCGGTGTGCGTGAAGGCCGCTGACCCTGCAAGCCTGACGCTGGATGCCTCATTCGGTTTCCCCGCGATCGGCGAGGGAACTTCGAAATTTCCCTCCGCAGCGTGCGAATCGCTCGTCAGCGACGCGATTGCCGCCTCGCTTCGGACGGCAGAGCGGGTTGCCGAAGCTTCCCGGGAAGACAAACCGGGGAATGTATCCTACCCAAGCACGTTATTCGCTCGGCGACTGGAATGGCTAGCCCGGCTCATACGGGCCGAGCTTGGTACCCGTATCTTTTGCACAGAGATGGGTGGAAGCGGACCGGGCAGTTTCGATACGCACTCCCTTCAGGCCAATAATCACGGCGAGTTGCTGGGGGAGTTTTCGGATGCCCTGGCGGCGTTCCTCGCGGATCTAGCCCGCGATCGAATCTTGGAACGTGTGATCGTTTACACCTACTCCGAGTTCGGCCGAACGGTCCGCGAAAACGGCAGACGGGGTACGGACCACGGCTCCGCGGCGCCGATCTTTCTGGCGGGCGGAGGCCTGCGGCAAAGCGTGGTGGGGGAGCATCCCGATCTTAGGGAGATGGAAAACGGCGGGGTCAAGCACACCGTCGATTTTCGGCAAATTTACGCCACGATCTTGGAGCGAAGGCTGGGTATCCCATCACAACAAGTCTTAAGTGCGTCCTTCGAGCCGTTACCTATCTTGGTGTAGCACAGCCCCGTCCTCGGTGGATATGGCAGGGCTTCAGAGCTTGCCGACCGCGCCTGGCCGGGCTTGGCACCCCCGATTCAAGTCCCCTCTCGGTGACCCCGCAATTTGCGTGGACATCGGTGACCCCGCAATTTGCGCGAGAGTATGCGAGTAGTGGGAGGTCTGGGGCGTTGGAGAGGTATGAAAGGGAGGGGATGGTTACACAGTGTGATGCTTCCGGGGTGACTGCATTTGTGTCATTGCCGTCGGGACTTTGGGGTGACAGGACAGGGTCTGTTTTTTGTTCCGCCAGGCCATGAAGTCCGGCATGGCGGAACGCCGCGAGACGGTATACTAACATGAAAACCGGCGTCATGTCCGTGCTTCTTGTCGGCCCTAGCCATGCCTGGAATGTACTCCGCGGAGTTCAAAGAGCGTGTTCGCCAAGCCGTCGATATCGTCGACTTGGTGGAGCGTTATCTGCCCTTAAGACGTCAAGGCCGCGGATTCGTGGCCCTCTGTCCGTGGCACGATGACCATCGCCCCAGTCTTCAGGTCAATCCGGAGAGGCAGGTTTTTCGCTGCTTTGTGTGCAACGTCGGCGGCGACGTCTTCAGTTTTGTCATGAAGATGGAGGGCGTGGAGTTTCCGGAAGCGGTCGAGATGCTGGCGGAAATGGCCGGTATTCCCCTGCCGCAGGCGGATCGCGAGGCGAAAGGATCATCGGGCGAGCAGAAGCAGGATCTGTTTCGCGTAATGGCCTGGGCCGAGGCGCAATATCACCGCTGTTTCCTCGACCAGCCCGAGGCCGAAGGTGCACGTAAATACATCTTTGGGCGGGGATTGTCTCGCGACAGCGTCGCTCGCTTTCGGCTCGGCTATTCGCCGCCGCAGCCGGATTGGTTGCTTCGCCGCGCACGTCGCGAGGGCATCGACCCGCAATCCTTGGCCAAGGTCGGCATCGTGCTCCAAAGCACCGGCCGGGAGTGGTTCGATCGATTTCGCGGCCGCGTGCTATTCGCCATTCACGACCCGCAGGGGCGGAGCGTGGGACTGGGCGGAAGGGTCTTGCCCGACGAGGCTACGACCTCGCCGGCCAAGTATATCAACTCGCCGGATACGCCGCTTTTCAGCAAGAGCCGGCTCCTCTACGGCCTGGATCTGGCCAAAGAGGCGATTCGGAAAACGGGAACCGCGCTGATCATGGAGGGTTACACGGACGTCATCGCGGCGCACCAGTTCGGCTTTGCCAACGCGGTGGCCGTCCTGGGGACGGCCCTGGGCGATTCGCACCTGCGGTTATTGCAGCGCTATGCGGATCGCGTGGTCTTGGTCCTGGACGGCGACGAGGCGGGGCGGCGGCGCGCGGTGCAAGTCTTGGAGCTGTTCGTCGCCCGGCAAATCGACATGCGCGTGCTGACCTTGCCGGACAACTTGGACCCTTGCGATTTTCTTCACGCGCGCGGGCCCGAGGCCTTTGCGGAGGCCTTGGAACACTACGCGACGGATGCCCTGGATCACGCCGTAGCCGAAGCCACCCGCGGCGTGGACCTGGAGCGTGACGTCGCCGGGGCGACGCGAGCGGCGGAGAACGTCTTGGCGGTCATTGCCAAGGCGCCCTTGCGGGCCGGGGAAACCAATGCGCAACAGCAGGCCCGGGAGTGGAAAATCGTCGCGCGGCTGGCCGCCATGACGCGGATTCACGAAGACTTGTTGAGGCGGCGACTGGCGGAAATGAGGGGGGCCGCCGATCGTCGAACCGCGCGGAGCCTCGCCGCGAAACCGGCTGAAAAGGTTGGGGTGCTCGACGCCTGGGAGCGGACCTGCCTGGAGGTCGTGCTGTCGTCACCGCAAGCAGCGCAACGAGTGTTTGAGACCTTCACGGCCTCGGATTTTCGCTCGGAGACGGCGCGGGCCGTTTTCGAGACCGCCCGGGACCTGCAATTTTCCGGAATTCCGCCCACTTGGGAAAAATTGCTCTTGGCAATCGACGACCCAGTGCGCAAAAATCTACTAATCGAGTTGGATGAGGAGGCCAGGCGAAAACTGATCGCCGGGCAGCAGGTGGAAGACCTGATTCGGGACCTGTTGAAATCGTTTCACGAGCGGGAGGCTTTTCGCCGCCGCGGAGACTTGCAGGGCGTGTTGCGCCAAGGAGGTTTGCAGCCGGAGAAAGAACTCGAATTGCTGATGCGGATAGTGGAACAAGAACGAAATCGCCAGAAGTTTACCGATCCCACGGAAGGGTGAGGGTTTTGGCGTCGGGAAAGAGGGTTCCCGCAGCTTAGTATTCCCGCCACTTTCCCTCGACTCCCGATTCGTTTGGCTCTCGACGCGCTAGGATGCGCGAAAGGAGACGACCCGTGAAGCACGGCGACAAGGAATTGTGCGCTCTGATTGCCCAAGGAAGGGCTCAAGGTTACCTCACCTACGATCAAGTTACCGCTTATCTCCCGGACCAGGAAAACAACGCCGATCGGTTGGATCGCCTGGTCACCGCGCTGGAAGAGGCCGGCATCGAGCTGGTCCGCGGACGACCGCCCGTCGCGAAGGCTGCGGCTCTCGGCGAGTCCGATTCGCGGCAAGAGGACGCGCTGCTCAAGGACCCCATGCTGCGGGATTTGCTGCCCGGCGAAAAGGCTCGCTGGAGCAGCGATCCGATCCGCCTGTACCTGAGCCAAATGTCACAGGTACCCTTGCTTAGCCGGGAGCAGGAGGTGGCATTGGCGAAAAGGATCGAGGTGGCCCGAAAGAGATTCCGGCGATCCGTCATCGGCTGCTATCTCGTGCTGAAGAATGCCGTGCAGATTCTGGAGCAGGTGCAACAAGGGCATCTTTCCTTCGACCGCACGCTGAAGGTCTCGTTGACGGATCAGTTGACCAAAGAGCAGATTCTGGCGCGGATGCCGCACAATCTTCCCACCTTGCGTGCGTTGATGGCGGCCAATGAGCGCGACTTCAACCGCCTTATCAATCGGCGTACTGCCGTCGCGCGGAAGGCCCGCATCCGGCGCCGCTTTCTGGCACGCCGCGCCAAGATGCTGATCCTGGTGGAGGAGTTGGGCCTGCGTACCCGGCGCGTCAGATCCATGATGAAGCAGATGCGAGACATCCACCGCCGCATGGACGAGATTCGCGGGCGACTCCGCGAATTGCAGACCGCTCCCGGCGGCGTGGGCGAACGGGAACGTCTGCGGCGGGAACTCCGCGATTTGATGGTGAGCGCGCAGGAAAGCCCGCGCAGCCTGGCCCTGCGCTGCCGTAAAATGGAGGCCCAATTTCGAGACTACGAAGACGCCAAACGGGAATTGGCGGCAGGCAATCTCCGCCTGGTGGTCTCCGTGGCCAAGAAATACCGCAATCGCGGTCTGAGTTTTCTCGATCTGATCCAAGAGGGCAACACGGGATTGATGCGGGCGGTGGATAAGTTCGAGTACCGCCGCGGCTTCAAGTTCTCGACCTATGCCACATGGTGGATCCGCCAGGCCATTACGCGGGCGATCGCCGACCAGGCCCGGACCATTCGGATTCCCACGCACATCTTGGACCTGATGGGCACATTGAAGAACGTCTCGCGGCGCATGGCGTACGAGCTGGGCCGGGAACCGACCGTCGAGGAGCTGGGCCGGGCGGTCCAGTTGCCGCCCGAGGAGACGGAGCGTATCCTGGAGTTAGTCCGACAGCCCGGCAGCCTGGATCGTCCGATCGGCGAGGACGAAGATGGGACGCTGAGCGAGTTGGTCGTGGATCGCAATCCCGACAAGCCGGAACATGCGGCGCACCGTGAACTTTTGCGTCAGCGCATCGAAACCCTCCTTAAGACGCTCACCTACCGCGAGCGCGAGATCATCCGTCTGCGCTACGGCTTGGGGGACGGGTACAGCTATACCCTCGAGGAAGTGGGCCGAATCTTCAAAGTCACGCGTGAACGCGTGCGTCAAATCGAAGCCAAGGCGATGCAAAAACTGCAACACCCGGTGCGGACGCGACAACTGTCCGCCTTCGTCGATGGTGCCGCCGGCTGATCCCTCACCGGCGGCGGTGATACGCGGCCGAACCCCGGGCTGCCCGACTGGGCGGCCCTTTTTTTATTCTTGAATGGACAAAGGAGGCTGTTCCACCCATGACATCGCAAACCGAAAAACACCCCGACACGTTGCGGCGTCTTTACGAACTGCATCAACTTTTGGAGGAACTCCGCGGCAGAATGATGAAGGGGCCGCGGCTGGCGCAGGCCTATGCCCGGCAAGTGCAAGACGCGGAGCAAGCCCTCGAAAACGCGCGCAGGTCGCACCAAGAATTGAAGATGGCCGGCCATCGCAAGCAAGTGGACTACGACCAGAAGCTGGCCGACATCCAGCGGCGCAAGTCGCAATTGTTGCAGGCCAAGGATAATCGCGAATACCAAGTTCTCAAGGATCAGATCGCGGCGGATGAAATGGCCTCTTCCGTCTTGGCCGACGAGGCATTGGAGTTAATGGATCGGGCCGAGGCCGCCGCGCGAAGCGTGGCCGAATTCGAGGAAAAGGTGGCCGCCGCCAAGCGACAAGCGGATCAGTGGACGGAGGAATTCGGGCAGCAGGAACCGGCGATCCGGGCCGAAATCGAACGGATCGAGGCGGAGCTGCGGCACGTGGAATCGCAGCTTTCCGGCGACATTCGCGAAATGTACCAGCGGGCCGTCCGGACGAAAGGCAGCAGTGCCCTGGCTCCGGTTCGAGGCGAATTTTGCGGGGGCTGCAATCAGCACATTCCGCTCAATATGCGAAGTCAATTGAAGTTGGGAGAGCAGGTCTGGTGTCGTTCCTGCGGTCGGCTCCTTTTCTACGCGGAAGATGAGTAGGGGCGAGCGAGTACGGCGTCCCCAAACCCACGAAGTCGGAGGCCCGCCATTTTCCCGGCCTGGGGTAGGGTCTACCAGTACGACCGATAGACCGGGCGGACATCCCGGTCATAGTAGGGTCGCCGGCGAGTGGTCCGCCGGCTGCGCGGCCTCCGGTAAGCCCGATCGTAGAATCCGCTCAGCCATCTCATGCTTTGCACGAAGAGGATCAGCAAGCCGACCAGACCCAAAAGCGTTTCCATGCCGATGCCCGAGGAAGCGCCGGGTGGGGGCGGAGCGGAAGCGGTTTGGTTCGCGCCCGATGCCGCAGTCTCGGGGTAGGCGTCGGTTTGGCGGGACGTCCGGGAAGGATCGGCCGACTCCGAGGTCTCGGCGGGCGGAATGGCCGTGGGTCTGGAGACGGAAGCCCCCGCCCCGTCCCGCTTCGGCCCTTGCTCCGGCGAGGAATAGCCGCTGTAACCGGAACGGTAGTCCTGCTCATCGTAGGCCGTCGAACTTCTCGATCCGGAACTTGCCTTATCTCCCGAAGGGGATGAGCCGTAACCGCTACCTGTGGCGCGCGGTGATGTGTTGCGCGACTCGGAGTCGCCGGAGCGGGATGTCCCGCCGTTGTCCTCGGAGTGGCGATCATCCCAGGCATTGCGGGCT
>JAAZNR010000022.1 GCA_012798155.1 Thermogutta sp.
CGCGTGTTGCCGCGGCTCGACCGGGCGACCATCGCCGCGTTGCCGGGGCGATTCCGATTGCCGAAGGATCGCTCCGGATCCAATCTCGGCGGTCAAGCAGCGGCGATCCTCGGCTGGAAGGTCGAGCCATCAGCGTTCCGCTCAAGGGAAAACGGAGGTGTATCGTGGAAAAGTGGCCGGTGGGAGTGTTCGCCAGCATCGATGCCGGGTTGGGGGTAAAGCTGGAAGTCGCCCGCGAGCTGGGCGTACCGACGGTCCATTTGCACACGCCCCATAAGCCCTCTCGCACGGAGGAGAACGCCAAGCGGTTTTCGGAGAAGCTCAAGGAGTTCGGGCTGCGGATCACGGTGGTCTTTGCAGGCTTCGAGGGCGAGAGCTACGCGGACATTCCGACCGTCGCCAAGACGGTGGGGCTGGTGCCGCCCGAGACGCGTGACGCCCGCAAGCAGGAACTCAAGGAAATCGCGGACTTCGCCAAGCTGCTGGGAGTGGACGCGGTGGGGCTGCACGTGGGGTTCATCCCGCACGATCCCGGCGAATCGACGTATCAAGAGGTATTGGCCGCCGTACGCGAGGTCTGCGACCACTGCCGGCGTAACGGGCAGCGGATTCACCTGGAAACGGGGCAGGAATCGGCGGATGCCTTGCTGCGATTCCTCCGCGACGTGGACCGGGACAATCTGTTCATCAATTTCGACCCGGCCAACATGATACTGTACGGGTCGGGCGAACCGCTTCCCGCCTTGCGGAAGGTGGGGGCTTACGTGCGGAGCGTGCACTGCAAGGACGCCAAATGGGCGGCCCGGCCGGGCGAGGAATGGGGCACCGAGGTCCCCTTCGGCAGCGGCGACGTCAACGCCGAGGAGTTTTTGCGGACGCTGGCGGAGATCGGCTACGACGGCCCGTTGACCATCGAACGGGAAATCCCGCAGGAGCCGGAGCGGCAGAAGGCCGAGATCGGCCAGGCGGTCCGCGTGATCGAGGAGTTGAAGCGCAAGATTCTGGGCTGAAATACGGGTAACGCTGGGGGCGGGGTGAACACGGAGGAGCCGATCGCAACGTGATTACACGGATTCAAGGCAAGCTGACCCGGTTGGAGGGCGAAGCCGCCTACCTGGAATGCGGGGATTTCGAATACGAGGTGCTGGTGCCGGAATACACGCGGCGGCAGCTCCAGCATCAATCGGACCGAACGGTCCGGCTGTTTACGATCCAATTTTTCGAGGGCCAGGCCAATCAAGGCCGGCTGACGCCGCGACTGGTGGGCTTTTCCAGCGAGGTGGAGCGGGAATTCTTCGAACTGCTGTGCTCGGTGGACGGGATGGGCATGAAGAAGGCCCTCCGCGCCATGGGCCGGCCGGTGAAGGAAATCGCGATAGCGATCGAACAACAGGACGTCAAGTCGGTGTCCAGCCTGCCGGGGATCGGCCCGGCGACGGCCGAGCGGATCATCGCCAAGCTCCGCCGCAAGATGCCCAAGTTCGCCCTGATGGTGACGCGCGACGAGGTGGTCGCCGAGGTGACGCCCGACGTGGTGGAGGAGACGTTCGCCTTTCTGGTCAAGATCGGGCATCCCGAGGCCGAGGCCCGGCGGCTCCTCAACACGGCGCTGGCGGAGAAGAAGTCTTACCCCGACTTCGAGTCCCTGATTCATGCCATCTACCAAAAGCAGAAAACGGCCTGATCGGCGGGCGTCGGCCGGCGGTGAGGCCGATTCCGGGGCCGCCGTGGAGCTCGACCGGGCCGCAAGGCCCCCCGTCGGCGAGCCGTGCACCTATTGCGGCACGCCCTTGGACGCGGCGGATCGATTCCGCCCGGCGTGCGGCGGGCGGCATACCGCCGCGGAACCTCCTCCCGCCCCGGTAGCGCACAGTTTTCGCTGCACCCATTGCGGCGCGGAGATTCGCGCGGAGGCGGGCAAGCGCAGCTACGTTTGTCCGTTTTGCGACTCCACCTATGTGATCGAGTTTTCGCCCGATCAAACGCATCGCCAAGAGCCGGAATTCGTCATCCCCTTCGCCGTAACGCGGCAGCAGGCCCTTAACCTGTCGACGTCCGGCTTGCGCAAGCGGGCCGGTTCCCGCGGGAGTAATCCGCGATCCTCCCTTGCGGCGGCCGAGGTCCGCGCGGAAATTCGCTTCGGGCGGTTTTTCGCACTTTTGGCGCTACGTGCGGCCGGTGCAGGCCGGTGGTGGGCGCAAGGCGGCGCCGAACGTTTCGCTCCTCCATGCATCCAGCTCAATCTTTGTCAGTAACCGTTCACGGGGACTGGGTTAATGCCGGCGATGAAAGCGGCGACAATGGGACTGCCGCCTTTGGGGGTGAATGGGTGGATACGTTTTTCGGCTCCCAGCGGCCAGGGACGGCTGCGGAGAATGAAAGGATGGGAACGCCGAGAACGCCGAGAACGCAGATACAAGAGAGTTGCGGCTACTTTC
>JAAZNR010000206.1 GCA_012798155.1 Thermogutta sp.
AGCCGGCACGACCTGTCACGGTTCGGGGCCGAGGTCTTCCGCTTCAGCCCGCGACAATCCGATCTGATGATCGTGGCGGGCCGCGTGGTGATGAAGATGATGCCGGTCCTGCAGCGGATTTGGCTGCAAATGCACGAGCCGAAATGGTGTATTTCCATGGGGGCCTGCGCATCCACGGGCGGCGTGTTCGATACCTATGCCGTGGTGCAGGGGATCGACCGCTTCCTTCCCGTGGACATGTACGTGCCGGGCTGCCCGCCGCGGCCCGAACAGTTGATCCAGGCTATCATCGACCTGCAAGAGAAGATTCAACAGACCGGCACGGCCTGGGGCAAGGAGCTGCACGATCCGCGGCGGAGCCGGCCGCCGCGGCCGCTGTTGGCGGACCCCAACCGGCCCGTCCTGCCGGTGTCGGCCGGCCGGTTGCCGCTCGTGGAGCCGGCGGAGGCCTCCGCCCCGGGCCTTTCCGCCCCGGCCCCGGCGGATGCCCCGCGGCGATTGGGCGCCGAAACCACCAAAACGGAAAGGCGGCCGAGTCCCCCATGACCGAAGAAGCCACGCTGCAAAGAATCCGAGAGCGATTCCCTGCCGCCGAGATCAGCGAATTCCGCGGCCAATGGCGGGTCCGCATCGACGCGGCGGCCCTGCATGATCTGCTCGAGTTCTTGAAGGAGCAGGTCGGCCTGACGCTGCTGGTGGATATTACATGCGTGGACTATCTATACTACTCGGGCGCCAAGGACCGCTTCGGCCTGGTCTATTTATTGGCGAATCCCGAGACCAACGAGCGGATCGCGGTGCGGGCGTTCGTCAATGATCCCGACCCCGCCGTTCCCACCGCCACGGACCTTTGGGAGGCCGCCGACTGGCTGGAGCGCGAGGTCTGGGATATGTTCGGCATCCGCTTCGTCGGGCACCCCGACTTGCGGAGGATTCTGCTCCCCGAGGCCTTCGAGGCCCATCCCTTGCGAAAGGACTATCCGCTGCAAGGGCGGGGAGAACGCCACAACCTGCCGATCGTGACCCGCGACATGGGTTGAGGCCGCCGGCCGCGGACGGGAGCTTGGTCCGACGGCGGCGATCCTCCGCCGCGAAAATCGGGAGTCCGGGCGAATACCCCCCGCCCGAGGCGTGCGGGAAAACGGCGAGTGTCCGAAGCGAAAGACGATCACCGACTTTTTACGCGACGGTAGGCCATGCCGCTTTATCGAAGTACCACGGCCGGAGACCTGGCGCACAGCGAAGCCCAGGAGTATCTGTGGACCATGAACTTCGGTCCGCAGCATCCGGCTACGCACACCACGCTGCGATTGATCCTCAAACTGGACGGCGAGCGGGTGGTGGACGCCATGCCGGACATCGGCTATCTGCACTCCGGCTTCGAGAAGCTGGGCGAATATCTCGACTATAACCAATACGTCACCGTCACCGACCGGATGAACTATGTTTCTCCCATGGCCAACAACGTGGCCTGGCATATGGCGGTGGAGAAGTTGATGGGGATCGAGGTCCCGCCGCGGTGCCGCTATCTCCGCGTAATCATTGCCGAACTCGCCAGGATCGCCGATCATTTGGTCTGCAACGGGGCCGTGGGCCTGGATACGGGGGCGTATACGTATTTTCTGTATGCCTTCAATCCCCGCGAGTTGATCTACGACATCTTCGAGGCCCTCTGCGGGGCGCGATTCACCAACAGCTATACCCGCGTGGGCGGCCTGATGCACGACGCCACGCCCAAGGCCCTGGAATTGATCCGCGAGTTTCTGCGGCGGATGCCGCGGGCCTTGGACGACATGGAGCGGCTGTTCGATCGCAACCGCATTTTCATCGACCGCACCAAGGGCGTGGGCGTGTTGACCAAGGAGGAGGCGATCAATCGCGGGGTCAGCGGCCCGATCGCGCGGGCCAGCGGCGTGACCCGCGACCTCCGCAAGGACGAGCCGTATCTGGCCTATCCGGACTTCGACTTTCGGGTCTGCTGCATGACGGCGGGCGATTGCTACGCGCGGTATTTGGTCCGCATGGCGGAGATGCGCGAGAGCCTGAGGATCATCGAGCAGGCGGTCGAGAACCTGCCGCCCGGCCCGGTCAACGTGGCCCCGGCGGGCCGCGCCGCCTTGCCCGACAAATGGCAGACGTACTCCACCATCGAGGGTCTGATCACGCACTTCGAGTTGATCATGAC
>JAAZNR010000207.1 GCA_012798155.1 Thermogutta sp.
GCCGACCCCAACCGCTACAAGGGCGAGCGGGCGGTCTTGCGGCTGCAATACAAGGATTCGAACGTCCTCTATGAGCCGGGCAAGTGCATCGTGTGCGGTCTGTGCGTGGCGGTGACCGAGGCCGCCCGCGCCCCCTTGGGGCTGACCTTCGTGGGCCGCGGATTCGACGTCCGGGTGGGCGTCCCCTTCAACCGTTCGCTGGAAGAGGCCCTGGGCGAACTGGCCGAGCAGTGCGTCGCCGTCTGTCCCACCGGCGCCCTATCTTTTCGTGAGGGGAAAACGCCCGCGAGCCTGCCGATCCTGCGGACCTCTTGACGATCCTCCGCGCGGCCCGGCGAAAGATTCCCCGCCGCGCAGCGGGTGGCTGGGGTCGGAGCGGAGCGTAGCCCCCAGCCGCTTCGCAGCCCCATTTCAGCCACGGCCCGCCCTCTTGTTGCGGACATCCAGCGAGGTACAGTTGATTAAGTCGTAACCGTTCACGGGGACTGGGTTGATGCTTGCGATGAAAGCCGCGACAAGGGGAGTGCTGCCATTGGGGGTGAGTGGGCGGATACGTTTTTCGGTCCCCGGCGGCGCAGGGACGGCTAGCCGGAATGAAAGGAGGGAAACGCGGAGAGCGCAGAGAACGCAGAGTTTGGAGTACCAATTCTTCGTTCTCCTTCTGCCTTCTCCGCGTCCTCGGCGTTTCAAAAACAGCCTCTGCGCCTCCGCGTTGCCATGCCGGACCGGGCAGACGCGTGAACGCCTGCATTAAGTCACCGCATTCGCCGGCGAGGACCGATCCATGTTGCAACCAGCCGCCACCCCGCCAAGCGACGATCGTTTCGACGAGCTACGGCGCTGCCTGGCTCTGCTCCTGGAAACCGTGCCGAGTGTGTGCGGAACGCTGGGCGATTCGTACCGCTGGCCGGGGGGAGCGGCCGTGAAGATGCGCTACGAGTCGCTCGAGTTCTGCCGCAAGCGCGGCACGGCTCCGCCCCTGGCGGCCGTCCTGATGGGACCGACCGGGGCGGGCAAAAGCTCGTGGTTTCGCCTGTTGACCGGCGTGGACGTACCGGCGGGCGGCGTGCCGCGGCCCATGACCCGGGCCTGCGTCGTCGCCGTCCCGCCCCAATTGTGCGACGAGGCGTTCCTCGGCGGCGTCTTTCCCGGCTATCGCATGGCACGGCTGGAGACCCCCGCGCAATTACGCGAGCCTACCTCGGACGATCTCCTTTTCCATTACCCGGCCTCTCCGCCGGAAGAGGGCGGACAAGGGCTGCCGCTGATCCTGGCCGACGTCCCCGACTTCAACTCGGTCGAGTGCGCCAACTGGAAGTCGGCGGAGAAAATGCTGGCCCGCGCCGAACTCGTCGTCTTCCTGGTCTTCGGCGAGTCCTACTCCGATCACCGTTCCGTGGAGATGCTGGCAAAGTGCTGCCGCTCGGCGGCGAACTTGATCTACATCTTCACCAAGACTCAGCCCGACGCCGCCAAGGAGATGCGTCGCCACTTGCTGCAACTGGTTGCGGACAAGGAGGAATTGGGTTTCCACGAGACGCGGGCCGACGGCCGGACGCTGGAGCAATTCCTGGCCGACAGCCGATTCTATTGCAGTCCCGCCGCCGACCCGCGGACCGGCCCGCGGCTGCAAGAGGCGGTCCCGCTGGAAGAGGATTGGCCGGGGTTGGTCTCGTGGCTCCGCGGGCAGGACGGCAGCCGGCTCGTCTTTCACGGCCTGCTGGAGGCCGTCCGCGAGGCGACCCTCTCCGCCAAGGAATTGCTCCTGGCGGCAAAGCGGCAAAAGGAGAAGCTGGAGGCCGACCTCGAGACGATCGACGCTTTGGTTCGCGATACGGCGGAGTTCACGGCGAGGGGGATCGTGCCGGTAGGGCGGCCCCTGGAGTTGGCGGTCGAAGAGGCCCGGCGGCACTCGCCCGTCCTGCTGCGGCCTCTCGTGGGCGTGATGAGATTCTTTTCGGGGAAGGTGACGGCCGCCGTTCAGGCTGCGACCGCTCTCTTCCAATCTTTCGCTTCGCGCCATGCCGGCGCGGAGACGCCCGAGGTCGCCACTCTCGAAGACTTGGAGAAGCACAAGCTCCGGCAGGCGGTGGAATTGTTGATCGATCGACTCCGCAGCCGTTTTCCCGAGGCGGCGACGCCGGGCGAGATGCTCTCGGCGGAACGGTGCGATCGCGCCCGCGAGGGCCTGCTGCATCGAGAGCTTCCCAAGGCGGGCACGGAATGGGAGGACGAAATCCGGCAAAAGCTGGCGGTGTGGTGCCGGGAAAACAGGTGGGGCGCGCTCGCCTTGACGGCCATCCCGGCGACCCTCAATCTCGCGAGCGTGGGGTTGCTCGTGGCCGATCTGGGTTTGAGCGGCGGCCTGTTCGGCACGACCTTCGGCTCCCTCACCGGGTTGGCGGCCTCGAACGCGGCGGCGGCCTGGGTGCTCGATCGCTTCGGGAAACTGGAGCTGAACGACGTGGCCGAACAAGCCTATCGCGAGTGGGCGGAGCAGCGGGCCGACGAATTGGAGCAGTTTCTCCAGGAGCATTTCACCGAGCAACTGACGGAGGCGTGGCGAAGGAACCTTCGGCAACTGGAGAAGATTCCCATCGACCGCTGCCTGCAAGCCTGCGAGACCATCGAGAACTGGATGCAAGCGGAGAGGGACGACGGGCGATTGGGCACGGCCCCGGTTCCCCAGTCCGCGAGGGAGGGGGAATCATGAAGACGGATGCGCTTGGCCCGCCCGAGGCTTCCATGATCGAGCCGCTGTTGGAGGATGCCCGTCGGCTGGCGGAGTCGTGCCGGCCCTTCCTCCTTTGGCCGTCCACGCTGGAAATCACCCGCCGGCTGGCGGCGGCGGAGGAGTTCGCGCAACGAGGCGACGCGGCGGCTTTCGCCGTGGCGGTCCTCCTCGGCCCGACCGGGTCCGGTAAATCGACGCTTTTCAACGCCCTGATCCGCCGCGAAGGCGCCAGCCCCGTTTCCGACAACGTCCGCTGCTTTACGGACCGGCCCTACGTGGCGGCGGCCCCCGACCTCGCGCCGTTGATCCACATTCCCCAGGAGTTGAATCCGCGGTTCGTGGAGGCCGACCTGGGCGGCGCGGTCCTCTGCGATTTGCCGGACATCGACGGCGTCGTGCGGGAGCATTGGGAGACCGCGCGGCGGCTCATCGACCGGAGCGACATCGTAATCTATGTGACTTCGCCGGATAAACGGGCCGACTTCCGCGTGCATGAGGAGGTCCGCCGCTGGGCCGCCCGCAAGCGGTGGCTGTTCGTGCTCAATCGCGCCGACCAGATCCCCGAGGAAGAGCGGCAAGAGGTCGTGAAGGATTGGGACCGGCGGCTGCACGAGGCGGGCTTCCGCCCTGATGCCGCGTGCCGCTTCTTGGTCTCGGCCGTCCAACCGCATCGTTTCGAACTGGCGGAGTTGCGCCGCGCCCTCCTGGAGCGGGACTACGGCCGGGATCGGCACCGCCTGCGGGCGGACGGCATCTGCGGCCACTTGCAGCACGCCGCCGACGAGGAGCTTCTGGAGCCGCTCCGCGCCCGGGCGGCCGCGCTCCTCGCCGCGGAAGAGCGTTTTCGCGCCAAGGTCCAGGCCGCCTACCGCAAGGCATGGACCCGGCGGCGGGCGGAAGAGGCGTTCCGGCAGGCCGTCGCCCAGCAGGTCTGGCGATTGACCGCGGAGCGGACCTCGGCCTTCGCATCCCTCACGGCGTGGTTGCGGACGCGGTGGTATCACCTCACCGCGACCTATCGCCTGTTCCGCTTGGGGTTTTACCGCTTTTCCCTGTGGGGTGCGGCGGCGGCTTCGCTGGACGCGCTGCGGGCAATCCTGACCGGCGTCTTGCCGCTGAAACGCATCCTGGAGGCGATGGGGCCCGCGCTGGAGGCCGATCTGGCCCAGGTCGCGCATGACGTGCGGCGGACGTTGGAGGATCACGGGTTGCCTTCTCCGCCGGAACCAACGGAGGAGGCGGCTCCGCCCTCGCCGACCGCCGCCCCCCCCGCGGGCGACGCCGCCGACCGTTGGCTGGATTGGCTGACGCGGCGTTTGGGGACGGAGCTTGGCGATTCGAAGCTCTTGGAGGAGATTCGATCCACGGTGGAAGAGACCGCCGAGGAAGCCGCCTCGCGGGTCGCCAGGCGCTGGGTCGACCTGGCCGCCAACGTCCTGCCGTTCGTGATCCTGGCGGACGCCTCGGTTCGCATCGGACGGGCCTGGGTGGCGAGCGCCTGGTACGCCGGCGGTTCGGCCGAGTATCCCCCGCTTGGATTCTACGGGCTGGCCGCGGGGCTGTTGGCGGTCGGCGTCCTGCCCGGCTATGCCCTGATCGCTTCCCGGATCGCCGCCCAATTGAAGCGACTCAAGCCGGCCGAGGCCTTCCGCGTCACCTGCCCGGCGGTACTGGAGCCGCTGGTCGCGCGGCGGCGGGAATTGGAGGAGCTGATCCGCAAGGCGGAGCACCTCCGCCGCCGGGCCGCGGAGGTGCGAAAGATGGTTTCGGCCGGACTGCCGGGTGCCGCCGTCGCCACGGAGGACCGCGCGGCGGGCGAGCTGCGGGAGGAGTCCGTCGCGAATCTCGGGGGTCCTGATCGCGGCGACCCTGATCGCGCCGCGACGGAGGACCGCGCGGCGGGCGAGTCGCCGGGGGCGACACGTCCCGCTATCGCAGAAAGCCGATAAAGAAGCTGAAGACCTGCTCGTCGTCCGTCTCTTCCTTGCTGACCGGGAAGGCGAAGTCCAGGGCGATGGGGGCGGGTCCCATCGCCGGGATCACGACCCGCAGGCCGAAGCCCGGCGCCACGCGGTAGTTCTCGTCCCAGGAATCGACGGTCCGCTCGACCGTCCCCGTATCGCAGAAGATCACGCCGCGGATCATATCGTCGGCGGTGATGGGGAAGATGTATTCGGCGGAGGCCAGGAACATCATGTGCCCGCCGATGGGAATGCCCATCTCATGCGGCGACGCCCCGCGGAAGTCGAAGCCCCGCAGGCTGGAGTATCCGCCGGCGAAATAGTGGTCGTAAATGGGCGTGTCGTCCCCCGTCACGTCGAACCGCGTACTCACACCCAGGACGTGGCGGCCGGAACCGTCCGGCCGTTGGCTGAGGAGGAAGTACTTTCGCAAATCGATCTCGGCGCGGGGATAGTCGTAGGTGCCGACGACCTGCTCGAACGAGACCTGGAACAGATGGCCTTCGGTGGGCAGGAAGCTGTTGTCGCGGGTATCGTGCGTCAGGGCTACCTCGAATCCGTGCAGGAGGTTCGTGCCCACCGCGTCCAGCAGGTCTTGAGGGGTGCCGAAGGGCGTAACGATCGGGTCGCTGATCTTGATGTCCGCGCCGCGGTAGGCGATGGTCCCCGAGAGGTCCGGCGTGAATTGGTAGCCGAATCCGATGCGGCCGCCCAATCGTTCCTCGTTCCACTCGCGGTAATCGCGGCGATAGTAGTAACCGCTGACGCTGAGGCTGACGTTGCGATCGAGAAAATAGGGATCGGCGAAGCTGATGCTGTAGCGCTGGACCTCCGTCCCGGGAACGGCTTCCAGGCGGAACCGTTGACCGGCCCCGCGCCAGGCCACGCCGTCGGCGATGTCGCGCCAACTCCGCGGCAGCCGGGCGATGTCGAAGTTCTGCTCTTCGATCAGCACCGTGCCCAGCAGACCGGCGTCCGAGTTCACGCCCACGCTGAACAGCAGCCGGCCGGTCCGCGTCTCGGTGACGATCGGCTCCAAGGGCAGATCGAGCGGCGGTTCGGCGGAGGGTTCTCCCCCGCTCCAGTAGCCGTCCCATTGGCCGGGCGGCGGGCGATCCGGGAAGACGATCGGCGCGGCCTGCGCGGGGACGGGACCGGCGGCCGTGTCCTGGGCGGGATAGACCGGGCCGCTCGGCGAGGCGGCATACACGGCACCGGATGGGTCCGGGGCGATCGCTCCGGCCGGGTACACCACCCCGGAGGAACCGGCAGTGCCGGCGGCGGGGGCGGCGGCATAAGTGGCCGGGGCGGCGGGGGCGATGGGGGCGACGGCGGAAGCCGGGATCGCTTCCGGACGCCGGGGGCTCCAGCCCGCGCCGGCGGGGGCCGTATAAACGGCGGGTTGCGCGGCTCGCGCGGCCCCCTGGACCTGCATGGCCTCCTGTGTTTGCGGCGGAGCGTCACGGATCGCGTCTTCCGCCGTTTGGGGCGGAGCGTCATAAAACGCTCCGTCCGCTGTTTGGTACGGAGCGTCATAGACCGCTTCCTCGGCGGCATTCGCCTCTTCCGCCGATTTGCGGCGGGGGAGGATTCGGCCCATCCAGGAGGGCGGCGAGGGGAGGCTCGTTCCCGCCGCCGGTCCGTATTGCCCCCGATAAATCGTCGGCTCGGCGGTGCTCGGCGTCTCCTCGCCGGCGGTCGGTACCACGCCGTCGCGCTGAGTCTCGGGCGGCGCGGCGGCGTCCGGGGGCCTTTGCGGCCGAGGATGACCCTCCCCGGCCAGCACCGGTCGCCGGCCCGGCCGGCCCGTATCCGGGTCGGTCAGTTCCGGCGGGCTGAAGACGATCTTCGGCTGCACGCCCCGCGTGGGATCGACCTCGAAAATCTGCGAGGAACGCATACGCCGTTCGCTCGCCCGCAGCTCACGCGTGTCCACAATGTCGGTCGGCGCCAGGGACATGCGGTTGAGGACCGTGGTCACCCGTGTGTGGGGGAATTCGCCCTGGATCTTCACGTTGATGCGGCCGACCTGGTATTGCCGGCCCTCGTCGATGCGATAGACGAGGTCCAGCATCCCCGGCTCCTCCAGGAACCGCGGATCGACCTCCACGTCGGCGAAGACGTGGCCGATCGCCCCGTACTTGTCTTGCAACCTGGCCATGTCCAATTGCAACTTGTTCTGATCGAAATAGTCGCCGGACTTCAGCTCGAGGTCCTCCTGAAGCTTCTCCAGGGGAATCTTCTCGTTTCCGAAGAAGGCCAGGTTGCGGATGCGGTAACGCGGCCCTTCGTCGATGACGAACGTCACGGCGACCCATTCCCGATTGGAATCGAAGGGGTCGGGCCGCACGTCGATTTCCCGCCCCACGCGGGCCCGGAAAAACCCCAGGCCGCGATAGTAGGCCGTCAGCCGCTCCACGTCGCCGTCCAGCGTCTCGCGGTTGAACAGGCCGCC
>JAAZNR010000208.1 GCA_012798155.1 Thermogutta sp.
CGAACGAAAAGTTCCGCAGGCCGCCGAATTCGTTCCGACGGCGCCGAAAAATCGGGCGAAGTCGTTCGGCCCAAGGTCACCCGGCAGGCTATCCCCGACATCGCGGGAAAAGCTGCTCCCCGAAACACTCCCGCCGCCAAACGTGTTCATTAGTAGTAGAGGAGTAGCAGAGGCTCCGGAATAGCGGAGGCTCCGGAATAGTGGAGGCTCCGGAATAGTGGAGGCTCCGGAGTAGTAGCGGCTCCGGCCGTCGCCTCATAGAGACCCCCTACGGCGGCGCGGGACGTGCAATGAGAGCCGCTTGGAGTTACGATGGAATGGCGGCGGGCCGTGCAAACGCCGCGGCCCTACTCCCCCGCACGTGCCGACCGCGATCTTTTACCGGGAGGAAGCAGGCGATGGGCCTTTCGCGACCAAGGGATCCGAAACGTTACGCGACGCCGTTGAGACACCGCGTCGTTTTCGCGACAATGGCCCTTGCCAGCCTCGGCCTGGCGTGGAACGGATCCACGGCGGTAGCACAACCCCCTTGGATGGGTGGAGGCTTCGGCGGTCCTCCCGGCGGCTTCGGCGGACCCCCACCAATGGAGGGAGGTTTCCGCGGCGATTTCCGCGGACGGGACCCTCGCGGTTCCGGGTCTTCGCCCGAGGAACGCGCCGAACGCTACGTCGGTTTCATGAGCCGACTCGACGAGAATCAGGACGGCTTCGTCTCCCAAGAGGAAATCCAAAACTCCCGCTTTGCCCAATTTATCATACCGCGACTGAGCGAGAGGGCCGGCAGGGATGTTTCCGGCGGATTTCGCATCTCGGAAATCCGCGACGGGCTGGTCAAGTACTATCGCGACCAGGAGCAGGGCGGCTCGGGGCAGCCGTCTCCGTCCCAGCAGCCGACCTCCGGGAGTTCGACGGCAAACGGTCCGTCGCCGCAGATCAAAATCTTGAAGCTTGGACCGCCGGGAACGGTCCCCGGGTTCGGCGTCCCGAGTGCCTCCACGGGCCTTCGCCCGCAAGGCTTCGGCACCCCCACAACGGCGGCCGATCCCCAAGCCTCGCCGGGGTCGTCTTCTTCCCCGTCTTCCACGGAGAGCCGCGACGAGGGCGGGGAGGAACCGTCGCCTCCTCCTCCGCCGATCGACGAGCGGATTGCCCGGTTCACCGACGGCCTGATGCAGCGCTACGATGAAAACAAAAACGGCGTGCTGGAAAAGGAGGAATGGTCGAAGATGCGGGGCGATTGGGCGCCCGCGGACGCGGATGGCGACAGCAACATCTCGCGGGAAGAACTTTCCCGACGGTTGACCGAGCTGAACGGAGGCTCACGACGACCCGAGGGGGGCGATGGCCGTTCCGATTCGCCCCCCGCCCCGAGCGCCTCGCCGGTCTCGGTCAAGAGGTATCGCTTCAGTTCGCCCTACGATCGCCTGCCGGAGGGCCTGCCCTCTTGGTTCCGCGAACGCGACAAGGATCGCGACGGCCAGGTCCTGATGGCCGAGTACGCCGATCGCTGGACGGAGGATACCTACCGCGAGTTTTCCAAATACGACCGGAACGGCGACGGCATCATTGAGCCTGCGGAATGCCTCAAGGCGGAATGACGGCCGCCCCTTCGCGGACTCGCGCTTGCGCCGTCCGCGCATGACCGCTTGTTCTGCGCATAAGCGCTTGCGCTGTCCGCGTATGACCGTTTGCGCTGCCCGCGCATGACTCGGTGAATACCTCCGGATCACTCCCGAGCCGCCGGCGTAAGCCGGCGGTGGAAGCGCTGCGAACCAGGAGCCACCAGCGTAAGCTGGTGGTGAAATCGCTGCGCAGACGGGCATCTGGGGGTTTCGCTCCGCTACGACCCCAGCCACCCCGCTACGACCCCAGCCACCCGGCCGGCGGTGGAAGCGCTGCGAACCAGGAGCCGCCGGCGTAAGCTGGTGGTGAAATCGCTGCGCAGACGGGCGTCTGGGGGCTTCGCTCCGCTACGACCCCAGCCACCCGGCCGGGCGCCCCTCCACACGCCCGATGTTCAATCCGGCAACGCAAGCCGGCGGGTCGCGGGTCGGCCGTTCAACCCACGCGGCGGAGCACGAAGACCGCGTCCTCCGTGCAATCGTCGAGGGGAATCACGTCGTCGATGTCGTAGCGGAAATCGTGGACGGCCGCGATCTCCCAGCCGCCCGCCTTCTTCAAAAGGCCGCGGAATTGCTCCGCCGTATAGGTGCGGAAGTCGAACTCGTCCACGATGCGGAAGCAGCGCCGCGGGGTATAGACGTCGAATTGCAGACGGACCCGTTCCTTGCGTGCCCGGCGATCCAGGCTCAGGCTTTGCATGAGGGAATTGACCTGCAACATGCCGCGGCGGGCGACCCAGGCCTCTTCCGTGCATTGGGGCGGGCGATTGGGGGTAAGGTGCAGGCCGATGACGTAGATTCCGCCCGGGGCGACGGCCTCGGCCATGCAGCGGAAATGGTTGACGGCGGCCCGCTCGTCCCCCACGTGACGGAAGCTGTTGATGGCGTTGTAGGCCGCGTCGCAAGGCCGGGGGAGCGAGAAATCGGTCATATCGCCGAGCACGGCGGGGGGCTTTTTGCCGGCTTGCCGGAAGCGGCGGTTGCAGTAGTCCACCGCCTTGGGGTTGAGGTCCAACCCGCTCACCGCGTAGCCCGCCTTGCTCAAGCGAATCAGCATCCGCCCCGTCCCGCAGGCCGGTTCGAAGACCCGGCGGACGCGGCGCCGGGCATAGCGGCGAAAAGCGGCCTGGAGGAACCGCATCTCGGCCGCGCAATCGGCCCCGAAGAGCACGTCGTAATACTTGGGATAGTCGTAGATGCTGCCGCGGATCGTTTCCATCAGGCGTCCCGCCCCAGCTTCTTCTCGATCTTGGCCCAGGCGTCTTTGAGCGAGACGGTGCGGTTGAAGACCGGCCGGCCGGCCTGCGAGTCGGGATCGACGCAGAAGTAGCCCAGCCGCTCGAACTGGTAGCGGGTCCCCACGGGAGCGTCCTTCACGCTAGGCTCCACGAAGGCGGGTGAAATGATCTCCAGCGAGTCGGGGTTGAGGTTCGCCCGCCAGTCCGCGCCCGGGGGGACGTCGTCCGGGTCGGGCTTGAGGAAGAGGTGATCGTACAGCCGCACCTCCGCCGGCAGGGCGTGCTCCGCCGATACCCAGTGGATGGTGGCCTTGACCTTGCGGCCGTCGGGCGTGTTGCCGCCGCGGGTCTCGGGATCGTACGTGCAATGGACTTCGGTCACCTCGCCGCTGTCGGGGTCCTTGACCACGCCGGTGCAACGGATCAAGTAGCCCCAGCGGAGGCGGACCTCACGGCCCGGCGACAGGCGGTAATACTTGGGCGGCGGCGTCTCGCGGAAGTCGTCCTGCTCGATGTACAGGACCTTGGAGAAGGGGACTTTGCGGGTGCCCATCGCCGCGTCCTCGGGATTGTTCACGGCGTCCAGCTCTTCGACCAGATCGTGGGGATAGTTGTCGATCACGACGCGGAGCGGGCGGAGCACGGCCAGGACCCGCGCCGCCCGGCGATTGAGATCCTCCCGCAGGCAGTGTTCCAGCAGCGAGATGTCGATCACGCCGTCGTACTTGGCCACGCCGATGCGGCGGCAGAAGTCGCGGATCGCCTCCGGCGTGTAGCCGCGTCGCCGCAGGCCGCAGAGGGTGGGCATCCGCGGATCGTCCCAGCCCCGCACCAGCCCCTCTTGCACCAACTGCAAGAGCCGCCGCTTGCTCATCATGGTATAGGTCAGGTTGAGCCGGGCGAATTCGATCTGCCGCGGGGCGTAGATGCCCAGGCTCTGGATGAACCAATCGTAGAGCGGCCGGTGAATCTCGAACTCCAACGTGCAGATGGAGTGCGTAATGCCCTCGATGGAGTCGCATTGCCCGTGCGCCCAATCGTAGGTCGGATAGATGCACCACTTGTCGCCGGTGCGGTGATGCGTCGCCCGGAGGATGCGGTACATCACCGGGTCGCGCATGTTGACGTTGGGATGGGCCATGTCGATCTTGGCCCGCAGGGTCCGCGAGCCGTCGGGGAACTCCCCCGCCCGCATCCGACGAAAGAGGTCCAGATTTTCCTGGGGCGAGCGGTTGCGGTAGGGGCTTTCGCGGCCCGGCTCCGTCAGCGTGCCGCGGTATTCGCGGACCTCATCCGGCGTCAAATCGCAGACGTAGGCATAGCCCTTGCGGATCAGCTCCTCCGCCCATTGATAGAGCTGCTCGAAGTAGTCGGAGGCGTAGAAGCAGCGGTCCTCCCAGTCGAAGCCCAGCCAGCGGATATCCTCCTGGATGGATTCGACGTACTCCACGTCCTCCTTGGTGGGATTGGTGTCGTCGAAGCGGAGGTTGCACTTGCCGCCGAACTCTTGCGCGATGCCGAAGTTGATGCAGATGGACTTGGCGTGCCCGATGTGCAGATAGCCGTTCGGCTCGGGGGGGAATCGCGTGTGGACGCGATCGTAGCGGCCGGTCCGCAGGTCCTCGCGGACGGCCTCGCGGATGAAATCGCCGCCGCCTTCGCAGGGGGGGCAGCCCTCCGCCGCCGTGCCGGCCGGGCGGTTCTTTCCCGCCATCGGTTTGCCGTGGGGAGGATTCTCGTTTTCGTTCATAAGCCTGGCGCCTTGGGATGGTTTCCAGCCGGGGTGAGCCGGCGAGGATTTTCGCCGGGGATTTCCGGCCGAGCCTGCCGCAACGTACAACCGCGGCGTACAACGCATTATTGTTGCCCGCCGCCATGCGACGACAAGGGGACCGCGTCGCGGGTTCACTGCTCGGCGCGGCTGCCAAAGCGGCGGCGGGCGGCCTCCAGTCGCGCGGCGACCTCGCTCTTGCCCAGGATGGCCAGCGTCTCGAACAGCCCCAGGCCCACGGTCCGGCCGGTGAGCGCCACCCGCAACGGATGGATGATCCCGCCGATCTTGATCCCCTCGTTTTCGGCGAACTTGTGCAGGGCCTCTTCGAGCGGCGCGGGGAGGAACGGCTCGACCTCGGCCAGGGTCTCCGCCGCGCGAGCCAGAAGCTCAGCCGCCCCCGCCGCCTGGAGGTGCTTTTCCGCCGCCTTGGGGTCGAACTCCAATTGTTCGTAGGGGAGGAAGAACTCGGGATAGTTGAGGATCTCGCCGGCCACGCGGAGCCGATCGCCCGCCGCCTCGACCACCCGTCTTACCCGCTCGTGCACTTCCGGCCCAAGGTCCGCCGGTATCCAGCCTGCCTGACGCAGGTACGGGATGGCGGCCTCCGCTCGCTCCGCAAGCGGCAACTGCTGCATGTGGCGCTGCTGAAAGGCCATCAGTTTCTTGGGATCGAAGGCCGCCGGGGCCTTGTTCACGCGGTCCAGGGAGAAGGCCGCGATCAATTCCCGCCGCGAAAAGTGCTCCGTGCGATCGTCCAGCGACCAGCCCAAAAGGGCCAGGTAATTGACGACCGCCTCCGGCAGGAAGCCGACGATGCGATAGAAGTCCACGACCACGGGATTGAAGAGGTCGTCGGAGGCCGCCAGGCCGATCCGCCGGGCGATGCCGCGGCCCAGGTCCATCAGCTCGGCGAAATCGCGGTTTTTCAGGTACTTTTCCAGCTTCCGCTTGCTGAGCTTGGTCTTGCTGCCCGGCTCGGCCACGAACGGCAGGTGCGCGAATTGCGGCGGCTCGTGTCCCAGGGCTTGGAGGATGAACACCTGCCGCGGCGTGTTGGAGAGGTGCTCCTCCGCCCGAATCACGTGCGTGATGCCCATCGCGTGATCGTCCACCGCGCTGGCCAGGTGATAGAGCACGGAACCGTCGGACCGCCGGATCACGTGATCCTGCTCCTGGCTCCAATCGAACTCCACGTCGCCGCGGATCAGGTCGTGGATCACCAGCTTGCCTTCCCGGGGAATCTTGAGCCGCACCACGGGCAAGCGGCCTTGGGCGCGGAATCGGGCCTCATCCTCCGGCGTCTCGGCCATGAAACGGCGGCTGTAGACGAAGGGGCGTTTTTCGGCCTGGGCGGCCTCCCGCTCGGCCTGAATCTCCTCCGGCGCGGCGAAATCCTTGTAGGCCTTGCCCGACGCCAGCAGCGATTCCACGGCCGCCGCGTAGATGTCCCGCCGCTGCGACTGGTGGTACGGACCGCAGGGACCGCCCGCCTCCGGCCCCTCGTCCCAGTCGATCCCCAGCCACCGCAGGCCGTCCAAAATCGGCTGCA
>JAAZNR010000209.1 GCA_012798155.1 Thermogutta sp.
GCACGCCACTGGAACCTCAACCTGTCCGGTCGAAGCCAGTTCGCCCCCAAAACACCTCAATTCTATCATCCGACTGCTGCAAAGACCACAGCCGCCGCCGCACTTCGGCGCCGATTCCAGGCTGGACGGTCGGGCACCGCGCAAAGGCCTCCTTCTCATGCTATCTTTCCGTCAAGACAGTCCATGTTGCATTGTCTCCATCAAGACGGTCTAGGTGCATTGTTTCCATCAAGACGGTCCGGGCTGCATTTTTCGGCATTTTTGCGGGTGCAAAGTCGCCGTTCTGAGATATCCCCCGGACGCGACGCCGGCGCGGCTCGGTATCGTGTCACGGTCGGAAGCGGCATTTTTTCGCTTTCAACCAGGATTACGCCGCCGGATCGAAGTTCGTAACAAGATCGCTCGAAAGAGGGCGAACGTCACGCGGTAGGGTGGGGTACTGTGTCCTGGCCGAGGGGGCCGGCTTCTCGCTTGCGGAGCGACCCGTTTGGACGGAAAGTTCATCATGAGCCAACCGATTTCCAGCACGTTTACCGAAGTCTCGCGTTCGCCCGGCGACCACTGGGCCGCGTTCTTTTTCCGCTGGCCGAGCGGTGTGCCCCGGCGAGGCATCCTGGTGACGCTGTTCGGCGAGCAGATTCCGTTCTCGGGCTTTTTGTACCGCGACGGAATCTTATTCGTGGAGCGGACCACGCCCGACCAATCAGGGGGTCGCGCCCTGCTCGTCCCGTTCGATCAAATCGCCGCGGTGAAGTTTTTGGACGTTGTCAAGACGAAGAGCCTGGAGCTTTGCGGCTTCCGGCATCCGGACTCGGCAGGCGGAGGTCAACCCGCTTGAATGGGATGCAGCGAGTTGGCCGGGGAAATAAAATACGGGGAGCTTGTCGGCGAAATAAATTATGCGGATGAAAGAAGGGCAATGCGATGATCCAAAACAAACCGACCAACGTTGTCGCTGCATTCGAGATACTCCTCGAGGAGATTGAGACGGAGATTGACTTCACAAATCGTTTGGGATCGGTGGCATTCGAGGCGCGCGACTATGATCGTGCCCGCGAGGCCCTCGAACAGGCGGCGCAACTCACTGCCTATCGAGACAAAGTAGCCGCCTTGCGGCGCGAGTGGGATCACCTTTTTCCGGCCATCGACCAAGAGATGGAGGACGCTGAGACAAGAGAGAGTCGTCGAAACCTTGGGCGTCTGCGCCGCGGTCTTCGCACACCGGAGGATGAATTTTACCTGCCGATTCTCCGTGTACTTGTGCGGCGTGGTGGATCTGGACAGGTTGGCGATATACTGCAAGACGTACGTGAAGAAATGAAAGGGATACTGCGAGATGTTGACTTTGAACCGCTAGCTTCTGATTCGCGCAACCCGCGTTGGCGAAATACAGCCCAGTGGGCGCGCAATTCAATGGTAAACGAGGGGCTTCTGAAAAGTCACAGTGCACGAGGCGTATGGGAGATTACCGAGAAGGGACGCCAATTTCTACAGGAACGCGGATAACAAGCCGTCATGCGGGACGAGCTGCCGGAGGTAGCAAGCGGGGAAGCTGCCGGGAGTTCCCCCGCAAACGCGAGTAAAGACATAATCAAAAAAGCGGACGAGCGGATCGCGCCGTAGAAAAGACTGCGCGTCCGCTCGTCCGACGAAGCGGGGGTTGTGCCCAAATGGAATCTAGGGGGCAGTGCACCCTAGAGGGTTATGTACGAAGCCCAACGGCACGA
>JAAZNR010000210.1 GCA_012798155.1 Thermogutta sp.
GCCGGACGGGCGAAGAATCCGCTATTACACGCCGTTCGACGGCCCCCGCTCCTATCATCCCGCAGACACCTATTGCTGCCCCTGCAACTATCGCCGCATCGTGGCCGAGCTGCCGGGCATGATCGGCTATGCCACGCCGGACGGCATCGCGGTCAATCTGTACACGCCGTCCGCCGTCACGCATCACCTGCCGGACGGGGCGGTCGTGACCGTGCGGCAGGAGACGGAATATCCGCAAAAGGACACGGTACGCCTCACGATCACGCCGGATCAACCGCGGGAAATGACGTTGAAGCTCCGCATCCCGCGATACTGCGAGAAGGCCGTGATCACCGCCCCGTGGTCGGAGAAACCGCTGGAACGGCCGGGCGGCGGCTGGGCGGAAATCCGCCGCGTCTGGCAGCCGGGCGACACCCTGGAACTGACCTTGCCCATGAGCCTGCGATACGTGAAGGGGCGGCGATCGCAAGTCGGGCGCGTGGCCGTGATGCACGGACCGATCGTGTTCTGCCTCGATCGCGCGGCTCATCCCGGCCTGAAGGACGTGGACCTGCGGCTGCTGACGCTCCAGCCGGAATCCTTGGAAGGGCCGTTTCCCAGCGACGCGGTCCGCCCCGGCGGTCTTGCCTGCCGCGTCAAGGCATGGGGGCCGGGCGACTGGTATCCGGGCGGCGCCCCCCGCTTCACGCTGACCTTGACCGAGTTTCCCGATCCCCAGGGCGAGGCGGTTTACTTCCACGTGCCGGACCCCTACGACGCGCGTTTCGTGGACGATGAACTGATCGTCCCGGCGGAATGAGCGGCCTCCGCCCGCCAAGCGGCCGCTTTCCTCCCAAGCCGGCCGCTAGCCGGTCGGGTTTTCGATCCACCGGCGATAGCAGGTCGCGCAAAGATAGAAGCTGAATCGCCGATAGACTTGATCCATGGCCTCCTGGGGCGAGATTTGCTCCAGCTCCTGGAGGACTTCGCGAAAAGCCCGATTCAGATCGCCGCCGAACTCGCCGGGGTCCAACGAGGGCGGGGTCGGATCGGCCATCGCCTCCACGCGGATGAGGTAAGCCGTCCCGCTCCCCAAATGCAGCTCCACGCCGCAGCGGTGACAAGACACGGGGCAGAGGAAAGGGTCCGGCTCGCTCATGCCCGCCATCATAGACCAAAGACCGGGGCAAGGGCAATCGCTCGGGGGTATCGCCGTTCCGCGGCGGCGGCCGGTACGCCCCCCGTCTTGCGGAATCGGCAACACCCGAACCGCTCGCCGTTGCCGGACGACGGGATTACGCGATCTATCGGGTCGGCCGGAATCGCGCGATCTATCGGGTCGGCCGAGATCACCCTATAATCTCGCCGAGATCACCCTATAATCTTCCCGAGATCGCCCTATAATGAGGCTGGGCATCGCGTTTTGAGTCGGCGGCGGGCAAGCAGGCGCCGCGGGAGCAAGACGCCGATCGATGTGGTCGCGGGGACGATCACGTTCATCGTGGACGGGCGGCTGCCGGCCGGCTTACAGGCCGAATGAGATTCACCACGGTTTGCGGCTCACGGATGCAAGGAACTCGCGCCATGTCCATCCACATGCATCGAGAGATCGATCACCTGAAGACCTCCCTCTTGGAGTTGTGCGGCACCGTGGAAGAACAATTGTCGGACGCCGTCCGCGCGGTCCTGGATCGGGACCCGAATCTGGCCGATCAAGTCGAACGGCAGGATCAAGCGATCGACCGCAAGGAGATCGAGATCGAAGAGGCCGCGCTCAAGCTGCTGGCCTTGTATCAGCCGGTGGCGCTCGACCTCCGTTTCGTGATCGCGTTCATCAAGATCAATAACGATTTGGAACGCATCGGCGACCTGGCCGTCAATATCGCCCGCAAGGCACGAACCTTGTCGCAATGCGAACCGATCCGGCTGCCCATCGACGTGGACGCGATGTGGAGGAACGTCAAGGCCATGATCCGCGACAGCGTGGACAGCTTGGTGCAAACCAACGCGGAACTGGCGGCGGACGTCTGCCGGCGGGACGAAATCGTGGATCGACAGAAGCGCGACTTTCGCATCGCCATCGAAAAGTTGATCGCCGCGCGGCCGGAGGCCGTCCAGCCGCTGCTCCAGTATCTCGCCGTTTCCCGCAACTTGGAGCGGGCCGCCGATCACGCCACGAACATCGCGGAAGACGTCATTTATCTGGTTCAGGGACAGATTCCACGCCATCAAGCGTCCGGCAAGGAGTGACCGGCGGAGGCCTCACCAACGCGCGGCGGGCCGGGCGGGTCCTAGCTCCCTCCCCGCTCACCGGTCATCGGCCCGGATCGGATACGGTGAACAGCCGATAGCTCCGCGCGGGCGGCTCTCCCTCGGCCAGGGTCACCGCGGAGATTTCGTACGTGCCGGGCGACCCGCAATCGGGGACGGCGCAGCCCACCGTTTCCGTGCCGCAAGCCGGGACGGAGAGATTCCGCCGCTCCTCGTGAATCACTCGGCCGTTGCGTCTCCATTCCACTCGCAGCTCCACGGACACCGAATCCGCGCGGTCGTTGATCGCCACGATCCGCAGTTGGTCGGCCGGGGCCGCGGTCTCTTCCCAGAAATCGACCGCCGCCAAGACGGGGGCGAAGGCATCGCCGACGAAGCGTTGGAAGTACGGGTCCAGGATCAAACGCTCCAAGTCGATGAAGTGATCGCTGGTCTGGCCGTCGGGCCGGGAGTAACCCAGGCCGCAGAAGTGCAGCACCCCCGCCGTTTGCCGCCGGGTTCGCCAGAACTCCGTCATCATGGCGAGGTAGCGGGCATACAAGCGCCGGCGTTCTTCCGCCGTGTTGCGGTCGCCCAAGAAGCCCTCGTAATTCTTGCGCGAAAGCGTGCAAGGGTTGCCGTCGCGCGTCAACCACAGCCAGCCGTACTCGTTGATGATGATGGGATTGTCGCCTTCATTCCGGAGCGGGTTGCCGGACAATCCGCCCGGCACGTTCGGTTTGCCGGGAAGCTCGCCGAAGCGGCGGATGCGGAACTCGCTGGGACGGTCCTTGCTGTAGAACGGGTAGGGATGGCACTCGAAGACGTCGAGCGGGTCCTGCGGCCGGCCCCAACCGTTGTCCCACGGCCGCCGGGATAGATCGAGGCCGCGAACCCGCCGGATCGCTTCGCCCGTTTCCTCCGTGGTGGATTCGTTTTGGGCATCCCAAATGACGACGCTGGGATGATTCCAGCGATGGCGCATCCACTCGGTGTATTGCTCGGCGAGGGCGTCCGCCTTCAGCTCCGCGGGCCATTGTCCCAGGTACCAAATGGGAAACTCGTCCTGAATGAGAATGCCCTCTTCGTCGGCGATGTCGTACCAGAAGTCCGGCGGGAAACCGATGCAGTAGCGGGCGGAGTTCCAGTGCATCCGGCGAAACAATCGGTGCAGCCCGCGAACCCAATCCTTTTGCCAGGGAAGGCCGCCTCGGGCAGCGTCCTCGAAGAACCGCAGAATGGTGACGTTGGTCCCCCGCAGCGGATAGGGCTTGCCGTTGAGCACCGCCATCTTCGTCCGGGGATCGAAGCGGAATTCGCGCATGCCGAATCGGGTACGATAGTCGTCGCCCGCCGTGGAAACCCGCAAACCGTACAAGTACGGGTCTTCCGGCGACCAAAGCCGGCAATCCGGAATAGCGAGGGTTGCCTCGACCGTCTTCTTTTCGCCCTGTTCCAGCAAGAGCGGGGGAAGATCGACCGCGGCCAAGGTCTGCCCCGACCGTGCGTCGGTGACGGCGACGGCGACCGGGGATTGCGCGGCCGGACCGGCGTTGACCAGCTCGATCACGGCACGGACCTGCTTGGCCGTGATATCCGGCACGACCTGCACGTTCTCGACGTAAGGATTGCCGGACGCCAACAATTCCACCGAATCGTAGATGCCGGGGATATAGCGGATCTTTTCGAAGTCCCAGCCGTCGGGCAAACCTTTGGGAACGTTGTTGCGGTGGGCGCCCACGCGAATCAGCAGTTCGTTTTCCGTCCCGTCGCCGCGGACAAAGCGCGTGATATCCATGACCGCCGGAGTGAAGCAGCCGGCATGTTCGCCCGCTTTTTGACCGTTGACGAACACCGCCGTGGTGAACATGGCCTTGCGAATCCGCAAGCGGACGACGGGCGGCGGATTACCCTCCAGGCGGAAGTTGCGGCGATACCAGAAAAACCGGCGGTGCTCGGCGCTCTTCTCGGTGCCGACCTCCACGAAGGCCGGCTTGGCCATGTCCGCCAATCCCGGCACGGGCACCCGCGCGGTGAACTCGCCGGGCGGCGTTTCCTCCGAGCCTTCGGCGATCTCCCAATCGCCGTCCAGGCTGATTGCGGAAGCGTGCCCGATTTCAGCGGCGCAGCCCCGAGACGGCGCATCGCCGGTCCATGCCAACAACGTCGTCCAGACGCAGCAACCGAGCCAAAACCCCCCACGTGAGATCAGCGGAACTTTCATGCCTTTTGGCTCCCAAAAGATGTTTCCAGCCGGACCGCAGGGATTCGACCGTCTCTCGAAACGACCACGGGTGCGCCGTGCGGGTCACGGCGACGAGCATCGCAAGATCGGCCCCGGACGCCGCTATCCTTGACCGCGGAAACGGTTTTGTCAAGACGGTAAGGGCAGCCGGGGATCGTTCACGGGGACCGTCCCGATGCTCGCGGGGAAGCCTGCAA
>JAAZNR010000211.1 GCA_012798155.1 Thermogutta sp.
CAAGCATATATCCCCGCAAGGAGGGGGTCGGCGTTAACGCGAGAGTCACCCGGTCTAGTCCCAATTCCCCATGCGTGGACCGCTCACGCAGGGTAGAACTCTAAGGATAGTGTCCCCGGTCAGCCCGGTCAACTGGAGCTGTCGGTGCAAGCCGGCGCGTGGAATGACGGCGTGAACGCTTTGAGATGCTGCGCCGGGAAAACGGCTGTCTGGGGGCTTCGCTACGCTACGACCCCAGCCACCCAGCCCGGTCTCCAGCCACCCACGACCCCAGCCACCCACGACCCCAGCCACCCGGCTGTTCAGGTGCCACCTCATGACAATTTTGAGGAGGGCTGAGAGGGACTATCCGACTCGAACGCGGGTTATGGGGCCGGTGCCGATGGCGCGAAAATCTCGCGCAGACTAACCGTTTTCCTTGCTTTGCTCCAGTTTCCGGCGATACTCGTCGCGTTCGCGCCGCGTGGCGTCCAGATCGAAGAGCAAATACTTCATGTCCAGTCGCAATTCGCCGAGGGCCTCTTGCACCAGATTGAGGATTTGGCGGCGGCGGCGCGCGTTATCGACAACCCTTCCGAGCGGTCCCTGCAATTGGGTCCGGTAGGGATCCGGGAGCGACGCGACGGCCTGGGCCAGCTCCTGCAATTCGGGGGGGACGGTCGCATGATCTTCTTCTTGATTGTCGAATCGGGACTGCGTCACGGGTGTCGTCTCTACAGGTGGTCCGCCGGGTCGCCAATGATGTCCGTCATGCTTCGCGAGAGGAAAGAGGCAGCTTTGATTCCGCGGCCGTCCTCCGGCCGGGTCCGATGCGTAAGTGATTATTATAGAAGGTTTTGCGGCTACGATTCTTCCCCTCCGCGGGTTTTCGCACGTTGCCTTGCGTCAACAGTTGATCTGGTCGAAAGCAACAAATCGTGGTAAAAGCGGGACTTGCACGGCCGAATCTCCGCGCCTGATAAGGAGGCGTCGCCTCGCGCCGGCGTTTCGCTTGCCGCCGCACGTCCGCCATGCCCCGACCAGTTTTGACGACCGTCGCCCAGCGTGCCGAGAGCCGCGAGCCTCAACTTGCGTCGAGGCCGGTCGCCGCTGCGCCGGATGGGGGTCGTAGCGGCCTGGGGGGTTGCGGCCGGCCGGGGAGGCGGGGGGCGGGAAACCTGGGTACCCGGCAACCCCCGCTGATTCGCCGTTTTTCGCTTGACACGCCCCTGCTCGCCGGCGGAGTCATCTTGATGTTCGTCGCTCTGAGCGCCGGCCCGGCGGCATCCCAAATCGGCGAGCCGGCCGGTGGGATCGCGGCTTCCGGGGCGGCCTCGCCCCAGCTTCGATGGCAATACGCAGGCGGGGATGCGACATGCCGGGAGACGCTGCATCGCATCGAGTCGGTGCAACCGGGCGGTCGGCCCGTCGAACGGATCGCGATCTCAGCCGGGGTCGGCACTGCCGTCTATTATTTCCACCCTCTCCCCCTCGCGGCGGTGATCGAGGAATCGGGCTGCAAAGTGGAAGTTCTCGCCGTTCGGCCCGGCGTGCAGGTCTTCTTCTCCGTCTCCTTGCCGCGGACCGTGGACCGCCGCACGGGCCAACCCTTGGCCCTGCTCGTGCCCGGTGAGGTCCTCCGCGTGGCGGGCGGCTGGACCGCTCTGCACGTCACGGACGTCCCCCGCGGCCTGCAACGCGAGATTCGCCCTCTGCGGTTGCAATTGGGCGGGCTATCCATCGATGCCCGCGGCGCCGTCATCAACGGCATCGTGCTGAATGTGTACGGCGGGCCGGGCGAAAACGAAGTCTGGATCGGCGACGTCGAACTCCGCGGGCGGGTCGCGCCGCCCACGGTCGGCGCAGGCGAAGCTCTCTCTCCATCCGCGGCAACGGCCGGGAGCGCAGGCGCCGCTCCGTTTGCCGGGGCATTCACGCCGCGCGATCCCTTCGCCTCGCCGCGAGTCGATGGGAACGTCGTACCGGCGGCGGAGTGGTCCAACACGCCTTTCGCCGAGGAATCCCCGCCCCTGACGCCGGTCATTCGCGGCGACTCGGACGGCGGACAGGCCGCGACCGCCCCCCAGTCCCGCATCGCCCTGGAAGGTTCGCTGCTGCGGATCGACGGGCAACCGTTTTTCGTCCGGGCGGTGGAGCATCGTGGAGAGCCGCTGGACTTCCTGCAACGCCTGGGATTCAACGCCGTCTGGACGGAACAGGCGAGCGAGGCTTTCTTGCGGGAGGCGCGGGACAGGGGCATGTGGGTCATCACCCGGCCCGATCCCATCCTGTTGCCGTCGCCGGGAGCGTCGGGTTTGCAACGCACGCTCGGCCCGCTGTTCGATCCGATCCTGGCCTGGGACCTGGGAGAGCAAAACTCGGCGGCGGAGGTGCAAGCCTTGCAGCGATCGGCGGACGAATTGCGGCGGCGCGACGGGCCGGCCGGCCGGCTCTTGGCCGCCCGCCCGCAAACCGAGCTTCGCGCGGCGAGCCGGGCCGTGGACATCCTCATATTCGGGCGGGATCCTGCTTATACCGCGCTGACCTTTCGCGACTATGCCGAGTGGCTTCGGGGACGACTCCTGCTGCCCCGACCGGGGACGCCGGCTTGGGTGACCGTGCAGACGCAGCCCGACCCGGCCGTCCTCGATCAATGGCGGGCCGCCGGCATCGATCCCGCCGCGATCGACGGCCTGGAACCGGAGCAGATTCGGATTTTGACGTACTTGTCGTTGACGGCGGGCGCTCGGGGGCTGATTTACCGCTCGCACTCACCGCTGGATCGGCCCGATCGCGCGTCGCGTCTGCGAGCGGCGGCCCTGGAGCTGGCGAACCGGGAATTGGCGTTCGTGGAACCGTTCCTGTCGGGCGGGCAATTCGCGGGCATGGTGGAAAGCGACCGGCCGGAGATCACCGCCGCCCTCTTCCGCACGGATCGGGCGCGGCTCTTGATTCCGCTCTGGATCGGCCCCGGCTCGCAGCTCGTGCCCGGTCAGTCCGCCGCCCAAGAGGTCACCTTTGTCGTCCCCGGCGTGCCGGACGCCTATTCCGCCTATCTTTTGTTGCCGGGCAACATGGCCCCGCTCGATGCCCGCCGGGTGACGGGCGGAATGCAGGTTCGATTGACGGAGTGCGGCCCGGCCTCGCTGCTCGTTCTGACGCAAGACCCCTTGGTGCTGCACCATCTGTCGCAGCGCGGGTCGGCCGCGGCGAGCCGCACGGCCGAGCTGTGGAGAGAGATCGCCTCCGAGACCTCGCGGCAAGTCCGCGCCGTGTACGAGCGGACGGCGGGGAGAGGCTCCGTCCCGGCCGATGTCGAGGCCTGGTTTCGCATGTCGGCCGACAGCTTGCAAGCCGGCGACGCGGCCCAAGCCCGCGGAGACGCCGCGGACGCCGTCCGGCAGTATCAGCGGGCGGTGCGTCCCCCGGCCTTGCTCCGCCGCGTGCTGTGGGAATCGGCGATCGGTCCCGCCCCCGATCCCACGACCGATCCCTTGGCCGTATCCTTCCAGACGCTTCCCTGGTATCCGGCGGAGCGCGAGCGGCGGAGCACCGCGCCCTGGGGCGACAATCGCCTGCCCGGCGGAGACATGGAAAGCCCCGAGGCCTGGTCCTCGGCGGGTTGGCAGGTCTACGAGTATCCCGTGCCGGGCGTGGAGGCCCGCGCCCAACTCTTGGCCACGGCGGCCCGATCCGGAAACCTCGGCCTGTGCCTGTCCGTCCTTCCCAGTGATCCCCAGCGTCCGGCGGTCAACGTCGAGTCGCCGCCGATCTGGTGCGAGTCGCCGCCGATCGCCGTCGAAGCGGGCGACCTCGTGCGGATCGAAGGCTGGGTCTATATTTCGCGTCCCACGTCGGGGAGTCCCGACGGTCTGGTCATTCAGGATTCCATCGGCGGCGAGGCACTAGCGGCTCGCATCCGGCAGACCGTGGGCTGGCGGCCGTTCCGCTTGGATCGCACGGCGACGCGCTCCGGCGAGCTGCGGCTGCGGATCATGATGACCGGCTTGGGCGACGCCTGCCTGGATGACGTGACGATCCGCACGGCGGCCCCCGCCGGCCTGCCGGCCCGGCGCCCGCTCGTGCAGGCGGCCGCCCAAGCGGCGTCCCCCGGCGGGTAAGCGGGCAGACGCCGATGCAAGGTTACGATGCAACAAACCATCCCGATGCAACGAACCATAGCGGATGGGGCGATCACTCTACGCGCCATTCCAAGATCCCGCCCGAGAAGCCCTCCCGCAACTTCACGTACAGCCGCACCTGGGGCGTCTCCACGGGGTCGAATTCCAGGCGGTTGAAGCGATCTTTTTCGATCCCCACCGCGGCGCTGGGCGCGACGTCG
>JAAZNR010000212.1 GCA_012798155.1 Thermogutta sp.
ATTGCGAGCGATGCCGCCGGGCGTGCCGCGCGAACGACGGCCGCCTTGGCCGGGCTGGGCGCCGCCTTGCTGTGGGCCGCCCATCCGCCCTTGCAATGGGCACCCCTCGCCTGGATCGCCCTTTGGCCCTGGTTCGGCCTCATCGAATCGTCGCGCTCCTTCGGCCGGCGCGACTACGCCGTGCTCTATGCGGCGGGATTGCTGTTTTGGCTGAGCGCCCTGCATTGGCTTCGACTCCCCCACTGGGCCACGAGCTTCGGATGGATCGCGCTATCCGTCTATTTGGCTGTTTACGCGCCTCTTTTCATTGGGATCACTCGAATCGCGACACGCCGTTTGAAGCTACCTTTGCCGATCGCGGCGGCCGTGGTTTGGATGGGCCTGGAAGTCTGTCGCGGCAACCTCCTGACCGGATTCGGCATGGCGAACCTCGCGCACACGCAATACCGCTGGATTTCGCTCATTCAATGCGCGGACCTGTTCGGCGATTACGGCGTCGGCGGCCTGATCGTCGCCGTCTCGGCCTGTCTTTACGGAACCGTGCCATGGGACCGCCTCGCCCGCTTGCTTCGCCGGCGCAGCCCTGTCCCGAATCCCGGCGGTAACACGGCACCGGCTCATCTCCCCCGCAGGCTGTGGCAACACAGGTTGCTCGGACTGGTAGGCGGGGCCGTTCTGCTGACGGCGGCTCTCCTGTACGGGCAGCACCGCCTGCATGTGCTCGGCACATGGCCGACGGGCGGCACGGTCAAAGTCGCCCTGATCCAAGGCTCGGAAGACATCCGCCTGGACGACGGGCCGGAGAAGATGGAACGCATCCATCGGCATTATCTGAGCCTGTCGCACGCGGTCGCGCGGTCCCATCGCGACATCGACGTCATGATTTGGCCCGAGACCGTGTACGGCGGCTTTCTCTATGAAAGCGAGCCGGAACCGGCCTTGCCCTCTCGCCACGAATTGGGCGGCATGAGCGAGGCCGAGTTTCGTGCCGCGTTGATGTCGGCCGTCCGGGAAAGTCGGCGCGGCATGGAGCAATTGGCGGCCGGCCTGCGAACGAGCTTGATCCTGGGCGTGGAAACGCAGGTCTTCGGCAAGACCGGCCGGCGGTTCTACAACTCCGCCGCCTTCATTGCCAAGGAACCGGCGGCCGAAGCGGCGAATCAGACCGGCGGCGAAAATGCGGCCCCGGATTCATGCGGCACGACGGCCGGCGGTTTCCGCTACCGCTACGCCGGGCGATTCGACAAGATGCACCTGGTCATGTTCGGGGAATACGTCCCCTTCGCCGACCGCCTGCCTTGGATACAAGGGATTACGCCCCTGAGCCGCAGCACCACGCCCGGGCGAGAGGCCGCCGCCTTCGAAATCAAGGGCCTGCGGTTCAGCCCGAACATCTGTTTCGAGAGCGCGGTGCCCCAGGCCGTCGGCAACCAGGTGCGGCAGTTGACGGCCCGCGGGCAAGAGCCGGACGTCTTGGTCAATCTCACCAATGACGGCTGGTTTTGGGGATCCAGCGAGCTGGATATGCATTTGGCCTGCGGAGTCTTCCGCGGCTTGGAGAACCGCAAGCCTTTTCTGATCGCGGCCAACACGGGATTTTCGGCAGTGATCGACCCGGCCGGGCGAATCCTGCAACAAGGTCCGCGACGTGCACCCGGACCCCTGGTTGCCGAAGTCGGCGGCTCGCCTCTCCGCGCCCTTTACACCGTCCGGGGGCCCGTTTTCAACAGTCTCTGGGTCGGCCTGACGCTCTTGATCGGCCTGTCGCTCCCGGTCCTCCGCGCCGTCCGCCGCTTATTGTCCCGCGGCGTCGCTTGATTCCGCGGCTTCCGGTCCGCCGGCCGACTCCGCCCCGCCATCGCCGTGATCCGCAGCCGACGATGCCGCGACCCAAAGCTCAAATTCGTCCGCCTGTGCCACCGCCTGGGTAAGGAGTTCATCGACGGCGACGGCAGCGGGGATTTCGTCACGCACGGCGGCATCCCTGCCCGCAGTGCTCTGACGGATACGTCCATCCCGCCGTGGAGCCGCCGGAGCGTTAGGAACGGTTGACCTTGCAGGCTGACTCGGCCGCTCGGCGGCCTCGTTTTTCTCTTCGTTGGAACCGCCGGGGACGGCTTCGGGTTGCGGTGACACCGTCCCTCCGCTGCCGGGGCCCGTGAACAAGAGATACCGCGTCGGCGTCAGGCCGCTCACCCCGCCGGCCCCGCCCAGCGGCTGGAACGATCGCGGCGGTGCACCGCCCACGAACTCCGCCGAATTGCCGAAGGCGTTTCCCCTGGGGTCGGGTATCCTGCCATAATCGGCCTCCTGACTGGCGCTGCCGGGCGCCAACGCCGCCCGCGGATCGATGAAGATCAGACGGACGTCCATTGTGGCGAACAGCCCGTTGGCGCTATCCTCCGTCGCTCGAAATCGGAGGACGGAGGGAAAATCCTCGGAGAAGACCTCGGGAATCGCCCATTCAAAAAGCCCCGTCTCCGCGTCCAGCACGGC
>JAAZNR010000213.1 GCA_012798155.1 Thermogutta sp.
AAGGAGGCCTTTCGCCGGGGGAAGACCATTCGCGAGGTATGCCGCGAGCAGAAGGTCTTGCCCGAGGATAAGCTGGCCGAGGCACTCGATCCCCGCCGGATGATCAAGCCGCTGGATTGATGGAATCCGCGAAGCGGGGCCGCTGGGGGCTTCGCTTCGACTCCGGCCACCCGGCCGGCGGCTCGGCACCACAACTTACGCCGGCGGCTCCAGGGTTCGCGTAGACCGGCGGCTCCAGGGTTCGCGCCGGAAATTGGGAGCCTCCGGCGTTCCACTGAAGTCGGGAGCCTCGGGCGTCAGCCCGAGGTGGAGAGACTCCGGCGTCAAACCAACGTCGCGAGCCTCCGGCGTTAGCCGGAGGTGAAAACGCCGAAAACCGCGGCGACGCGGAGTACTACAGATCGAACCACCGGCGGAACATGTGGATCGTGGCGGCTCGCCCCATCCGCGCGATCGACGTGGTCAACGGGATCTCTTTGGGGCAGACCTTGACGCAATTCTGGGCATTGCCGCAGACCTGGATGCCGCCCTCGCCGATGAGAACGTCCAATCGCTCGCGGGCATTCATGGCGCCGATGGGGTTGCTGTTGAAGAGATCGATTTGGGCGACGGCCGCGGCGCCCATGAACGCATGATTCGTGATTTCGCCTTCCCGGCGGCGATAGTCGTCCTCGCTTTCGCCGGGCAATCGGCGGACCTCGATCTTGAGAAACTGCGGGCAGGCCTCCATGCAGCAACCGCAGCTCATGCACTTGCTCAGCAGGTAGGCGATCTCCTGATTCTCCTGGGATTGACGCGGCCCCGGCCCGAGGTCCAGGTAGTTGTCCACCGGCACCCAGGCGCTGACCTTTTTTAGGGTGGCGAAGATCCGCGTGCGGTCCACCACCAGGTCGCGGACGACGGGGAATTTGGACATCGGTTCCAATCGGATTTCGCGGGGGTTCTGCTCCAAGAGCCGATCGACCAGTGCCGTGCAGGCCTGGCGGACGCGGCCGTTGATCAGCATGGTGCACGCCCCGCAAATCTCCTCCAGGCAATTGCACTCCCAGGCCACGGGAGGAACGCTTTTGCCGGCGGCATTGCGGCCCAAGGCGGCGATCTTTTGCAGCACGCTGATGACGTTCAGATCCGGTTCGTAAGGCAAGGCGAAGGTTTCCCAATAGGGCCTTCGGGCCGGTCCGTCTTGCCGCCGTACCCGTACGTTGATTTGCCGCGGGCGGGGACCGCCCGGGCGTTGGGAATCGCTGGAATCCGTCATGGGCTTGTTACCGAGTAGCGTGAAAGGTCCGATTCTTTTCGCGTGTCCGAGGGCCGTGGAACGGCTTGGGCGAGCCGCCTGTTTCAGCCGCGGCGCGGCGCCGCTTGCCGCTCAGCCCGATGAGGCCGCGGCGGCAACCTGCGGCTGTTGCCGTTCCCGCCAAACCTGCTCGATGATCTGCCCGCCCACCAAACCGTACAATCTCGGCCGCGGGGGGATCAGGCCGGTGTCCACTTCCTCGTAATGGATGGCCGGCTCGCCGCCCGAATCGCAGGTCGCGATCGTCGATTCGAGCCAACGCCGGGTATTGGCCTCGAAACGGTCGCACCAGGCCTCGGCCTGCCGCCGGGCCTCGGCGGGGTCCTTGGCCGTGATGGGCGGCATCTCGAATTCCGGTTTGTAATGTGCCCCGCGGCACTCGTCCCGCATCCGCGCGCCGCGGAGGATCGCCTTGGCCACGGGGAACATGTCCTCCAAGGCCCGCGCGAATACCAGATTCTGATTCGTCCAGGAACCCCTGTCGGAAAGGGCGCAATGCTTGGCCCGGGCTTCCAGTTCCAGCACCTTCTCGTACGCCCGATCCAACTCCTCATTGTGCCGGACCACCGTGGCCGCGGCGGTCATCACGCGGCCCAATTCCTGATGGATCAGATAGGGGTTGTCTCCGTCTTGCGGGCGGCGCAGGAGCTCTTCCAGCCGCTCTCTCTGGCGGCGCTCCGCCTGCTTGAAGAGCGACGACGGCGAACGGTCCCGCGCCCCTTGGTCGCCGTCCTTGAGATAGGAGAGGATGCCGGGGGCCGCGATCAAGCCGCTGAAAATGCACGACAGCAGCGAATTCGCGCCCAGCCGATTGGCCCCGTGGTACTGATAATCGCACTCGCCCGCGGCGAAGATGCCCGTGATGTTGGTGTGCTGATTCCGCGGCGACCCGATCCGCAGGCCGCCGGCCGCCGTACGCTCGTAATCGACCCACAGCCCGCCCATCGAATAATGCACGGCGGGAAAGATTTTCATGGGCACGGAGCGGGGATCCACGCCCTGAAACTTCTCGTAGATTTCCAGGATGCCGCCCAGCTTGCGGTCCAAAAGATCGCGGGGCAGGTGCGTCAAGTCCAGGTACACGCATTGGCGGTCCTTTTCCACGCTCAGACCCTCTTGCGTGCAGACCTTGAAGATTTCCCGCGTGGCGATGTCGCGGGGCACCAGATTGCCGTACTTGGGATAGCGTTCCTCCAGAAAGTAGTATCGCTCCTTTTCCGGGATTTGATGGGGCGGGCGAGGGTCTTGCGGCCTGCGGGGGACCCAAACGCGCCCCCCCTCGCCGCGGGCCGATTCGCTCATCAGCCGCAACTTGTCGCTGCCCGGAATGGCCGTGGGGTGAACCTGAATGAACTCCGGATTGCCGTAGCGTGCCCCGGCCTGGTAAGTCCGGCTGACGGCGCTGCCGTTGCACGCCATGGACATCGTGGACCGGCCGAAGATCACGCCGCACCCGCCGGAGGCGATGACCAGGGCGTCGCCGGGCAAGGCCCGAATCTCCATGCTCACCAGGTCCTGGACCGTGCAGCCGCGGCAGACGCCGTTTTCGTCCAAGACCGGGCCGAGGTATTCCCAGAACTCGAATTTCCGCACATGGCCGGTCACCTCCCAGCGGCGGACCTGCTCGTCCAGGGCGTACAAGAGCTGCTGGCCGGTGGTGGCCCCGGCGAAGGCCGTTCGCGGATAGAGCGTCCCGCCGAAGCGGCGCTGATCGCGAAAGCCCTCCGGCGTGCGGTTGAAGGTCACGCCCAGGCGGTCCATCAAGTCGATGATCCGCGGGGCCCATTCCGCCATCTCCTTGACCGGCGGTTGATGCTGGAGGAAGTCGCCGCCGTACACCGTGTCCTCGAAGTGGGACCACTCGGAGTCGCCCAACTGCCGGGTCAGATTGTTGACGCTGTTGATGCCGCCTTGGGCGCAACAACTGTGGGAGCGTTTGACGGGGGTGAGGCTGATCAGCCAGACCTCCGCCCCCAGCTCGGCCAACTTCATGGTCGCCGAAAGACCGGCCAAGCCGCCTCCCACCACGATCACGCGAAACGATGCCATGCCGTGCCTCGCAAAAGATGAAACCGCCCGGCGGTCAAGGCGGCCGCCGGACGCAGGTCAGGGCCGCTCGGCGATGGACGCCTCCGGGGGGACCTTCCCCGGCGGCGCGGTCGGGTCGGAGATCGTCTCGCCGGCTTGCGCCTCGGAGGTGTCGATCGTATTCATGCCGTACAGGGCGGCCGCGGAGATGCCGCCCAGAAACAACCCGACCACCAGGGCCAAGCCCGAGGCCGTCCGTTGTGCCCGCGGACTGATCCACAACCCCCACGTGATCCCCGCCGTCCAAATGCCGTTGACGAAATGGTACACGCAACACAGGACGCCCACGATGTAAAACAGCCGGATCCAAATCGAGGCCTGAATCGCCTCGGCGGCCGTGATGACCCGCGCGGGATCGAATCGATGGCCGCCCAGGGGCTTGGCCACGGAGTCCAGCCACCATTCGAATTTGAGCCAACCGTGCATGTGAAACACGTGCCAAAAGATGAAAAAGAAGGCGATCACGCCGGTCCACCGCTGGAGCGTGTAGCGGATGTTCTCGGGGTAGGGGTACGCCGTCACGTTCCGCTTGCCGCGCGAGACGATCATCATTCCCACGATCGCGTGGAAGAGGATCGGCAGAAAGATGAACGGCCATTCCAGCATCATGATCGTGGAGGGACCCAAGCCGTGGATCACGTTTACCCGATACTGGAAAATCTCCACGCCGTCGGCGATCGAGGCGTTCGTGGCCAGGTGAAAGACCATGAAGCCTCCCACCGGGACCAGGCCGGTGAAGGAATGCAAGCGGCGGATGAAGAATTCGTGACGCCCGAAGAGAGAAGCCAGGTCGGCCTTGAGCACGGAAAACCATCCTACAAGCTGAGGGTTAGGCGCAAGCGCGGCCGCTGGGGACGCAATCCCGCCCGGCGGAGAGCCGGCCGTCGAACCGGACTTCTTGGCGCCGGTGCCGCAAGGGGCCGCCGTCTCGATACGAGATGATTACGTCGGCCGCAAGTGTCTTTATTCGAAATATAATTCTCCGCGCCGCGCCGGACAAGGCGCAACGCCGCCGCTGCCCGCGCCGCGAAGCGGGCTGACTGGGGGCTTCGCTGCGCTACGACCCCAGCCACCCGACCATTTTTCTCGGCCACCCGGCCGGCGGTGGAAGCTGGGTAGCGCCGAAACACCTCCGGCTTACGCCGGAGGCTCCCAGGGAAAACGGATGGTGAATTCCAGAGCCACCAGCGTAAGCTGGTGGTGGAGGCAGCGCGTGACAATTTGGATCTTGGGTAGCGCTCCACCGCTAGCTCACGCTAGCGGCTCACGCATCACGCATCCCCGAGCAGCCGCCGCGTTGCGCGCGGGGTGCCACTGCCGGCTTGTCCGGCAGTGCGGCGTCCGGGGGCTTCGCTCCGCTGCGACCCCGGCCACCCGGCCGAATCCGGGAAACGGGACCGCTGGGGGCTTCGCTTCGCTGCGACCCCAGCCACCCGGCCGAATCCGGGAAGCCGCCTGACTGGGGGCTTCGCTCCGCTACGACCCCGGCCACCCGATATTTCCCCGGCCGGCATCGCCACCTCGGGCTGACGCCCGAGGCTCGCGTTCAGGCGCGACGGCGCTGCGTCACCGGCTACTCGATGTCGAAGCGCAGCGGCGCGGAATAGACGTTGGAATCCTCCCCGCCGCGACCCAGCGCCGCCACTTGCAGCGAGACGGGACCGCGCCCCAGCCTTCGCGTATCCGCCGTCAATCGCCCGGTCGCTCCCAGGCAGCGATCCAGCACGCGGCCGTTATGGCGCAAGACCAGGGCCATGGCCCCCGGCGATCGGGCTTCCACCGCGATGATCTGCCCAAAGGCGAGGCGGTCGGGCGACTCGGCTTGGACTTGAATCTCCCGGTCATGGTTGCGAAAGACCACGTCCAGCACCAGCGAGCCGCGGGTGGCGATCAACCCTTTCTCCACGGCGACGACCCGCAACTCATGGCGACCGTCGCCCCAGGCGGCGGTGTTCAGCAGGCATTCCTCGCCGGGCCGACCGCGGTTCCGCATTTCGCCGTCCAGATAGTATTCGAAGGCGAAGGTTTCGCCGCCGCCCAACGGGTCGGGCAAACCCGGTCGCGGAAAATGGGCGGTCGCCCGGAGTCGCAGCTCGCCGCTCACGATCGGCCCCGGCAGACCGTCCAGCGTGACCCGCGGAACGTTTGCCCAGGGGCGGCACAAGGGGTCGCCCACGATCAAGAGTTGATACGGGCCGTAGACCGATTGATAGAAGGCCTCGGCCGCCGTGCAGCCCCGCGCGTAGTGCACGTGGAGCATGGCGAAGGGGAATTTCTCTTGGATGGCGAACGGCTCAGTGACGGTTCCGGAAGCCGCCGCCGCCCCGTGACGGAGGAACTCGCTGAGGGGCGTTTGGCCGCCGTTGCGATGCATCACGCCTCCCAGGCTGGTGAGATGGTCGCAGAGGGCGCCCGGCCGAATCTCGCTCCCCGACTCCTCCCATTGGAATTGGGCCGTGCCCATCATCACGCCCTGGCAGTCGTGCTTTTCCTCCGGCATGATCCCGAAGACGATCTCCCCGCGGACGCCCAGCCGTTCCAGTTGCTCCACCGCCTCGGGAAAGGCCGGATGCCGCGTCTTGGAGCGGATGTCGTCGTTGCGGACGTAATAGATCGTCCCCGGCGGGAACGCGGCGTCGGCCTTGGCCGAGCGTTCGAGGTAGTGCAAGATTTCGGGGAGGGTATTGCCGCGGTTCTTTTCGTTTTCCACCACGCCCAGCACCATGGAGAGCAGATAGCGGCGGCGCGATTCGGCGGCCTGGGGATCGACGCCGCGAGCTTGGGGCCAATCGCGGGCCGGCCCCCAGACCTCGCCGTTCGGCCCGAAACACAGCGTGCTGCTAAAGCCCAGCGTGGGGACGCCGTCCTGTTCCGGCGTCGCCCGACGCATGTACTGATTCTCTCGCAGATTCATGTAGGCCGGCGGGGCGGCCGCCAAAACCGGGAGGTAGAGATACGTCAAGCCGTTGATCGACCCGACCGGCGTCAGCGGCTTGGGCCACCGCGCCAGGGGATCATCCCGCGCCTCGCCCTCGTCGCCGCCTTCGGCTTGCTCCGGCCGCGACGGGAGGACTTCCGGGTGTTCCCGAACAAAGGCCCGGATATCCTCCTCCAACCGCACGCCCCAGGGGAAATCGGCGGAATAGGCCACGCAATCGATCCCGGACCCGCGGGCGAGCACGGCCTCGATGACGGGCTGGAGAATCTTGTCTCGAAACGTGGCCATGTCCGTCGTGGTTTGGAGCGGGTCCCAGTCCAGATACAGCACGTTCTCAGGCGGGATCCCGCGGAGGGCCTGGTAGTGATTGGCGACGGTCAGCGAGGCCTCGCTGCGGGCGTTGACGACCAGGAGGACGTTTTCCGGCCCGACGCCCGCCGCGCATATTCCCCACCAGGCCGGCGCCGCCGCGACGGCGAGGCAAGCGATCCGGAGCCGCATGCGGTGGTTCGACCGATGGAGCATCGTGCAATCCTCCCACCTCGGGCTGACGCCCGAGGCTCGCGCTTGCGCGTTGTGCATTGCCTTTGCGTTTTGCATCCGTTCCCCGAGCCGCCGGCGTAAGCAGTGCGAAGCGGGGCGTCTGGGGGCTTCGCTACGCTACGACCCCAGCCACCCACGCGAACGCCAACACTGCCGGGCAAGCCGGCAGTGGCACCCATGCGATCCCAGCCACCCAGCCGGCGGTGGCAGCGCCGCGTCAACGTTCCAATCTTGGTGGTCAGTGGCCCGAGCGGCCCAGTGCCGCGCGAAATCGCGAACCGGTCTCGCGTTCCTCGGCGATCCATGAAGCGATTTGCCGAGCGGCGTCCGGGACGGGTATTCGCTCCGCCGCCGAATCCCACCGCCACTTGATCTCGACCTCGCCCTTTTGCAGGCCGCGCTCCCCGACCACCACGCGGAGGGGAAAACCGATCAAGTCGGCGTCCTTGAACTTGACTCCCGCCCGGACGTCGCGGTCGTCCAGCAACACGTCCACGCCCGCCCGGCTCAATTCGTCGTGCAACGACTGGGCGACCTGGGCGCTCTCGGGATGGGCGGCGTTGACGGGCACCACCAGCACCTCGTACGGGGCCAGCGAGACCGGCCAAAGGATGCCGTTGTCGTCGTGGGTGGTCTCGATCAGGGCGGCCAGGATGCGGTTCACGCCGATCCCGTAGCAGCCCATGATGATCGGGTGCAGCGTCTCGTCCTCGCCCGCATAATTGGCCGACAACGCCACCGAGTATTTCGTTCCCAATTTGAAGACGTGGCCGACCTCGATGCAGGGCCGCAGCCGCAGCACGCCGCTGCACCTGGGGCAGGGGTCGTTGTCGGCGGCGCAGCGGAGGTCGGCGAATTTCTCGGGCCGGAAGTCGCGTCCCACGCTGACGTTTCGCAGGTGCATGTCGGCCTCGTTGGCCCCGGTAACGGCCGCGGTCATATACTGCACGTCGTAGTCGGCCCAGATGGGGATCGGCTGCTTCAGCCCGACCGGTCCCGCGAAGCCCACCGGCGCCCCGGTCACCTTTTCGATGACCGCCGGTTCGGCCAGGGCGACCTCCCGGACCCCCAGGACCCGGCGAATCTTGTTTTCGTTGGCCTCGCGATCGCCGCGAATCAGTACGGCGACCGGCCTGCCGTCGGCGACGTAGATGAGCGTCTTGATCATGTCCTGTGGGCGGCAGCCCAGCAGCTTGCTGACCTGCTCGATGGTGCTGCTGCCGGGGGTGGGCACGCGCTCGATCGGGCACGGCTGGGGCAGGTCGTCCTCGGCCGCCCGGACGCCGATCTCGGCCCGCTCCAGATTCGCCGCGTAGCCGCACTCGCGGCAGTGGGCGATTTTGTCCTCGCCGTTGCCCGCCGGCACCATGAATTCGTGGCTGGCGTCGCCGCCGATGGGGCCGCTTTCCGCCTCCACCGGGATGTAATCCAGCCCGCTACGGTCGAAGATCCGGCAGTACGCCCGGTACATGGCCTGATAGCTGCGATTCAATCCCTCCAGCGAGACGTCGAAGCTGTAGGCGTCCTTCATCAGGAACTCGCTGGTCCGCAGGACGCCGAAACGCGGCCGTTCCTCGTTGCGGAATTTGGTCGAAATCTGGTACAGCGTGATGGGCAACTGCCGGTAGCTGGAGATTTGGTGCGCCACCAGATCCGTGACGACTTCCTCGTGCGTGGGGCCGAGGACCGCCAAGACCTTGCGGTTCTGCCGTTTCAGCGCAACCTGGATCAGGACGTCGCCGAAGGCCTCCTTGCGGCCGGTTTGTTCCCACAACGAGATGGGGCTGAGAGCGGGCATCAGCAGCTCGACGGCCCCGGCGGCATCCATTTCCTGCCGGACGATCCGCTCGGCCTTCCTCAATGCCCGCAACCCCAGCGGCAGGTAGGTATAGGCCCCGGCCATGACCTGATGGATCAGCCCGGCGCGGACCATCAGGATGTGGCTGGGGACTTCCGCACCCTCAGGCGTCTCTTTCAACGTGGGAATGAAGGTCTTGCTCCAGAGCATGTGGCGATTCCGTGCTGGTAATGGCGGAAAACGGCGTCGGCCCCAATCGGGTGATTTCGTCTGCGGGATTGAAATACTGGATTCTAAAAGAGTTGGGCGGGAAACGGTAGGCGAGTCGGTGTCGTGCGTCGCGCTCAGCGCTTCGTCGAGCCGCCCGTGCGAGCCGGCGGTGGAGGCGATGCCACGACGCGCGACTGGGGGCTGCGCTGCGCTACGACCCCAGGCACCCAACTATTTTCCCAGGCACGGGGCCGGTGGTGGATGTGCCGCGAAGCAGAGCGACTGGGGGCTGCGCTACGACCCCAGCCACCCGGCGGCAGCGGGAACGGCGCAAGGCGGCGGTGGATGCGCCGCGAAGCAGGCTGACTGGGGGGCTACGCTACGACCCCAGGCACCCAACTATTTTCCAAGGTACCCGACTATTTTCCGAGGTACCCGGCTGTTTTGCGCAGTGACCCCGGATTTCCCAGTGACCCGGATATTTTGCCCAGCTACCCGGATATTTTGCCCAAACAACGGGTTTTTTGTCTGCCACGCGGATATTTTCCCCATTTTTCCGGGCGCCCGACCGTTCCGCTCGCCGCCGACCACTCGTTCCGCTCGCGGCCGACCAGCAATTTTTTCGGTAACTTTGCGTGTTTGACGTGTTTACAATAGAGGGGAGGTGCCGCCGCCCGCC
>JAAZNR010000214.1 GCA_012798155.1 Thermogutta sp.
CCTATTTGTTCGAGCTGGCCAACCGCTTTTCAACGTTCTACCAAGAGTGCCCCGTGCTCCAGGCCCCGTTGCCGGAGGTGCGCGCCGGTCGGCTGCTGTTGTGCGACGTGACGGGCCGCGTCATCCGCCGCGGTTTGCAACTCTTGGGGATCGAAACCGTGGATCGTATGTAGGCCGGCGTATGTAGGGGGGGTGCTTCGCCGTGACCTTCAGCGAAGACCTTGGTCACGGCGTCTCGCTCACCAATCGCCGTGTTTGTAGAGGACCGGCCGTTCCAAGGGTTCGGTGCGGATTTCCTCGCCCTCCGCCGTCCGCTCGATGAGCATGCGCCAAAGTTCCGGATCGACGCCGTCGCCCGCGATCGATCGCAATCGGCCGAACGGCCTGCCCGTCGAAAGCACGCCTCGGCAAGGTGAGAGCGGAAACTGCCGCCAAGACTCCCGTGGAATACGAGGCGGCCGGGCTTCCGGAAATTCGGAGCCGTAACGTGCCGGCGCCGCCGTCACTGCGTGCACTGGCGGCGGTATTTCGTCGATAGCAGCGACGCGGCATGCCCTCAACCCTTTTGGGTGATTGGCCCGCCTCGGACCGCGGTTACAATAATGTTCGGATTATCTCCTCTGATCAGCAGCTTCGCTCGGGCGTGGGCCGCCGTTTCTCTCTTTTCAGGCGGGAGGATGCGATGAAAACCGCAGTGACGGGTTGGGATTTCGAGGTGGGCCGGGTCGCAGGCTGGCTGGTGATCCAATGCATTCCGCCCGATCGCCGCGCGGATCGGACGCCGCTGGCCAGGGAGCTGTGCGAGTTGATCGACCGGTGCCTGGCCGATCGCGTGGTCCTGGAATTGGATCGGGTGGAAAGTCTGAGCGCCTTCCTGATCAACGAGCTTTTGGCAGTGCACCGATTCGTGGACGGCAACGGCGGATTGCTGCGGCTCAGCGGGTTGGCCGACAAGGATCGAAACCTGCTCGAGCGATTGGGGCTGGGCACGATCTTGCCGGCCTTCCACGATCTGGAAGAGGCGGTCATGGGGTGTTTTGCCCCGAAGCCGCGCTAAGCCGGCGGGACCCGCGGTTTCCTCGCACGAAGCCGCGTCGTGCATACGGCTACCGCGTCGTGCATACGGCTGCGGAAGAGGGCGGTTCGAGACGCCCGGCCGGGAGAACAGGGCTCGTCGTGCACGCAACCGGCCCCAGGGCGGTGGCACTTGGCGGACCCGGCCCTCGGTTTCTATTAGAGCGGCATGTTGACATCCCCACGGGGCGTGTCAAAATAGGGCTTGCGTCGGGCAAGCTTCTTGGCCGGCGCCTGCCGTAGTTGTTACCGCTCTCACGTTCCATCTGTCGGAGGTTTCCCCCATGAGTCAGCCTCTTACCGGGGCATCACGCCGTAGTTTCCTGAAGACCACCGGTCGCGTCGCGATGGCATCGACTTTGGCCGGGGCCGCGTTCTCGGGCGTTCACGCCGCGGAGGACAACACGATCCGGATCGCCCTCGTGGGATGCGGCGGGCGCGGCGGCGGAGCGGCCGCCAACGCCATGTCCGTGAAGGGCGTGCCCGTCAAATTGACGGCCATGGCCGATGTGTTTCCCAATCGGCTCACCGGCTGCTTCGAAAGCCTCAAGCAGCGATTCGCCGCGCAGATGGAGGTGCCGGAGGACCGGAAATTTCTCGGTTTCGACGCCTATCGCAAGGCGATGGATTGCTTGCGTCCGGGAGACGTGGTCATTCTGGCGACCCCGCCCGCCTTCCGCTGGGTCCATTTCACCTACGCCATCGAGAAGGGCTTGAACGTCTTCATGGAAAAGCCGGTGACGGTGGACGGACCGACCAGCCGGCGGATGTTCGAGCTGGCCAAACGCTCGGTGGAGAAGAATCTCAAGGTCGGCGTCGGTTTGATGTCGCGTCACAGCCGTGCCCTGCAGGAGCTGGCGAAGCGCGTCCACGACGGGGAGATCGGCGATATCATCCATCAGCGCGGCTACCGGATGCACGGTCCTGCCGGATTCTTCGCCTCCTTGCCCAAGCCGGAGGGCATCAGCGAGTTGCGCTATCAGGTGCAGCGATTCCACAGCTTCCTCTGGGCCGGCGGGGGCTGCTACAGCGATTTCTACATCCACATCATCGACCACCTGTCGTGGCTCAAGAACGATTGGCCGGTCAAAGCGCAAGGCTTGGGCGGTCGCCACTACCGCATCGGCCCGGAAGGGGTGCCCTATGTCGATCAAAACTTCGACGTCTATGCGATCGAGTACACCTATCCGGACGGCAGCAAAATGTCCTTCGATGGACGCTGCATGACGGGTTGCCAGGACATCTATTCCAGCTATTTGCACGGGTCGAAAGGCTCGGCCATCGCGTCGCGGAACGGCGATTGCGGCATGCCGTCGGCCATTTTCAAGGGTCAATTGCCGGACCGTTCGCAGCAGGTCTGGGAATCGAAAGTGCCGCCGGAGGAGCAGGATCCCTATCAAAACGAGTGGAACGTGTTGATCGCGGCGATTCTGAACGATCAGCCGCACAACGAGGTGGAGCGGGGCGTCCGCGCCAGCTTGGTGACGTCCCTGGGCAGGATGGCCGCCCATACCGGGCAAGAGGTGACCTACGAGGACATCCTCAACAGCGATCACGAGATGGCGCCGGGTTTGGATCAGCTCAGCGACGATTCTCCCGCCCCGTTGCAGCCCGGCCCGGACGGCAGGTATCCCGTCCCCATGCCTGGGATCACCACCTCCCGCGAGTATTGATCGTCGCTAGGCCCCGGCGTGTCGC
>JAAZNR010000215.1 GCA_012798155.1 Thermogutta sp.
ATGGCATTCCGTTTCGACAAGCTGACCATCAAGGCCCAGGAGGCCGTCGCCGAGGCGCAGTCCCGGGCGGCCGAGCGGCAGAATCCGGAAATCGACCCCTTGCATCTGCTGGAAGCCCTGTTGAGCGAAGAGGACGGCATCGTCCGGCCCATGCTCCAGCGGATCGGCGTCCAGTTCGGGAATCTGGAGCGGATGCTGCAAGCCGAATTGCAGCGCTTGCCGCGGATTTCGGGCGAGGCCGAGCGGCAGGCTTCCGCGGCGCTCGTGAAGGTGCTGGAGCACGCGCAACGGGCGGCCGACGCGATGAAAGATGAGTTCGTCTCCACCGAGCACCTTTTGCTGGGGCTGGCCCAGGCCCCCTCCAAGGCCAAGGACATCCTGCAACTGAACGCCGTGGGCGAGAAGGAGATCCGCGAGGCCATGCGGGCCGTGCGCGGCAATAGCCGCGTGCAAGACCCCAACGCGGAGTCCAAGTATCAAGCCTTGGAACGCTACGGGATCGATTTGGTGGAACGGGCGCGGCGCGGCAAGCTGGATCCGGTCATCGGCCGCGATCAAGAGATCCGCCGCGTAATGCAAGTCCTCTCGCGGCGGACGAAGAACAATCCGGTCCTGATCGGCGATCCGGGCGTAGGCAAAACGGCCATCGTGGAAGGCCTGGCCCTCCGCATCGTGGACGGCGACGTGCCCGAAAGCCTCAAGAACAAGCGGGTCATCATGCTGGACATGGGGGCCTTGGTGGCGGGAACCAAGTACCGCGGCGAATTCGAGGAACGCCTCAAGGCGGTCTTGAAGGAAGTGGAGGGGGCCGGCGGCAACGTCATCCTCTTCATCGACGAGCTGCACACCGTGGTGGGAGCCGGCCGCGCCGAGGGCGGTTCCGACGCCGCCAACCTGCTCAAACCGGCGCTCGCCCGGGGAGAACTGCGGTGCATCGGCGCCACCACCCTGGACGAATACCGCAAGTACATCGAGAAGGACGCCGCCCTGGAACGCCGCTTCCAACCGGTGTACGTGGGCGAGCCTTCCGTCGAGGACACGATCGCCATTCTCCGCGGCCTCAAGCCCCGCTATGAGGCCCATCACGGCGTGAAGATCAAGGACTCGGCCCTGGTGGCGGCGGCCCATCTCTCCCATCGCTACATCACCGACCGCTTCCTCCCCGACAAGGCCATCGACCTGGTGGATGAGGCCATGAGCCGGCTGGCCATGGAGCTGCAGAGCGTGCCCGTCGAAATCGATCAACTGCAACGCCGCGTCGTGCAACTGGAACTGGCCGAGCGGCAACTCGCCGAGGAGAACGAAGAGCACGCCAAGGAACGGCGGCGGGAAATCCAAGAGGAGATCACCAAGCTCCGCAAGGAGTTGCAGGATTTGCGGCGGCAATGGGAAAGCGAAAAGGCCGCCCTCGAGGAGATCCAAAAGCTGCGACAGGAATTGCAGCAGGCGGAGCACGAGTTCAACCAGCTCCAGGCCGGAATCAAGGACAAGCAATCGTCGGGGAGCATGGTGCCCGAGGCCGACTACCAACGGCTCTACGAACTGGACATCCGCCGGCGGCAGTTGCAGAAGGCCCTGGAGGAAAAGGAGTCGGCCTATCCGGTCTCCGACGAGCGGCGCTTGCTGCGGCTGGAAGTCGGCCAGGAGGAGATCGCCGAAGTCGTCAGCGCTTGGACCGGCGTCCCCGTGGCACGGATGATGGAGACCGAGCGGGCCAAGCTGATTGTGATGGAAGAGCGGTTGCACCTGCGGGTGGTGGGGCAGGACGAGGCGGTGCGGGCGGTGGCCAGTGCCGTCCGCCGCAGCCGCTCCGGCTTGCAAGATCCCAAGCGGCCGATCGGGTCCTTCATCTTCCTAGGCCCCACCGGCGTGGGCAAGACCGAGCTGTGCAAGGCCCTGGCCGAGGTCTTGTTCGACGACGAAAACGCCGTCGTCCGCCTCGACATGAGCGAGTTCATGGAGCGGCATACGGTCAGCCGATTGATCGGCGCGCCGCCGGGCTACGTGGGCTACGAAGAGGGCGGCGTCCTGACGGAGGCCGTCCGCCGCAGACCCTACGCCGTGGTCCTGCTGGACGAGATCGAGAAGGCCCATCGCGACGTATTCAATATCCTCCTGCAAGTGCTGGACGACGGCCGGTTGACGGACAATCAAGGCCACACCGTGGACTTCACGAATACCATCATCGTGATGACGTCCAATATCGGCAGCCAGGCCATTCAGGAGATCACGCGGAGCGGGGGCCGCGAGGAGGAAATCCGCCGCGCGGTCCAAGAGGCCTTGCGCCATCACTTCCTGCCGGAGTTCTTGAATCGCGTGGACGAGATCATCATCTTCCACCCCTTGCGGCGCGAGCAAATCCGCAAGATCGCCGAGATGCAAATCGAGCGGCTGCGGAAACGCTTGGCCGAGAAGGGCGTCCGGTTGGAAGTCACCGACCGCGCGGCGGAGGCCGTCGCCGAGTTGGGATACGATCCGACCTACGGCGCTCGCCCGCTCAAGCGGGTGATCCAACAGCAGATCGAGAACCCCCTGGCGGTCGAACTCCTCAAGGAGAGCGATTGGGAGGGCATGACGGTCCGCGTGGATTACGACCTGGGCGAGTTCAGGTTCCAGCGGGTGGTCGAGGCGGAACCGGTGGAAAGTTGATCGCCCCCGGCGTAATCCGGCGGGAGAAAGTCGCCGAAACCCCAGCCGTCGGCACAAGCCGGCGCTTGGGGGCAGCCGATCGTGGGATCACCCGCCCGCCTTGCCGGACAAGCCGGCAGTGGCACCCGCTGCGCGGCTGGGGGCTTCGCTCCGCTACGACCCCAGCCACCCGGGTATTACCCCAGCCACCCGGGTCTTGCCCCCATCCACCCGGGTCTTGCCCCAGTCACCCGGCCGTGAGCCGCCGGCGTAACCCGGCGGTGGAGGCGGCGTGAAGATGAGCGTCTGGGGGCTTCGCTACGCTACGACCCCAGCCACCCGGATATTACCCCAGCCACCCGGGTATTGCCCCCATCCACGCGGGTATTATCCCCAGCCACCCGTCGCTAGCTCACGCCAGCGGCTCGCGCTTGCGCGTTGTGCATTACGCAAACCCCAGCCGTCGGCACAAGCCGGCGGCTATTTCCGCGCACCGCGAGAGGAAAATCCCGCCGGCATCTCACTCGGCGAGCCGTTGGCGGATGAAGCGCACGCTCGGGTTGGCCCCGGCGCTGCCGCCGGTCAACGTCTCCGCCAGATAGCGGACCCGTTCCCGAGAATTGATCGGCGAGCGGAAGTTGTCGCCTTTTTGCAGGATGATCCGCGCGTCGGGCATTTCGCCGAAGGCCTCCGTCCCGGCGACCTGGCAGGGGAACCAGTAGCCCGTGCCCTCGTCATCGACGAGAAAGAACTCGGGATAGCAGTGGCCTTGGACCCAGACGGTCCGCGACGGGATGCCCGAGGCCCGGCACAGGGCGATGAACAAGGACGTCATGTCCTCGCAGTCGCCCGTCCCGTCCTTCAAGGCCGCCAAGGCCCCCCGAAGCGGCGTGTTCTGCTTGTAGGTGACGTGTTCGCGAACCCAATCGTAAATCGCCTTCACGCGGTCCCAATCCTTCCCCTCGGCAGGGAAAATCTCCTTGGCTTTGGCGACGATCTTCGGGTCGCGGGACTCGATTTTGGGGCTGGTCCCGAGGAACGGCCGGGCAGCGACGGGGATTTGGCGGGTCTCGGGGATACGGAAGATCGAAGTATCGGGCGGCGGCAATTGCACGAAGCGGCGGACCTCCACCGTGACCAGGGCCTTGGCCTCCTTTCCGCCCGGCAGATTGGGAATCTGCACGACCATCATATCGACCAGCCCATCCACGGTCTGATAGCGGAGGGAGACGCCGGGCGAGACGTCCTCCTCGACGATCTCGACCTGCTGTTCGGGCCAATTCCGGGGGATGGGAGCCGTTCCTTTGATGCCGCGACAGGCCCCGCCCGACGCCGTGATCACCATGCCGGCCTGCCACCGCATGACCACGGGATCGCCCAGACGGCAGCCCTTGCCCTCTTCGGTCTTGAATTGCCCGAAACCGGGTTGCCACGCAACGAGCCAACACCATAACACGAGTGATGTGATCGCAATCCTAATCATTTCTCTTTGACCCTCGACATCGGACCGGGGGCGGCACATCCACAGGGAGACCGCGCCCGTTGCTCTTGAGTCCGGCACAGAAATTCCCATCACTCCATCCGGCACAGAGATCCCCGGCGACGGCAATTGTGCTTTTACCATGCAATTGTGCTTTTACCATGCAAAGGACATCGCGGCCTGCCTTCTTTATCATACAATACGCAGTTTGGCGAAAAGGCGGCAAATGGGATGGTTTTTGCGCGGGGCCGTGGCTTTTGCAGGCATTTTCCCACCCGGCCCGGGACGACGCTCGTGCCGAATCCCGTCGGTTTGAATTCATTGGCGTGAGGACAGCGGCCCGAGATCGCACGGCTGGGGACGAAACGGGGCTGATCGAGAACGTGGCAGCACGGAAAACGACGGGAAGCCGCCTTGATCGGATAACTCCGGCTCACCTATAATCCGCGGCCCTCTCATTGCCATGCGAAGGAGTCGCGAGGCGAGGGGGCGCATTGCAGCTTGGACGCCCCGCCTGAGGTTCGGCCGCGATGAAATAGCAAACCCGGGCCGAGTCCGCGACGGAGTCGGCCCCCTGGACCGGCAAGGACGCCACTTCCCTGAGCGGTTACGCACTCCACGGATACCGACGAAGACGCGCTGCGCCCGACCGTGCCCGGGGCCACCGGGGCGGTGCCGACGCCGGCTCGCGCCTCGGCGGCAGTCCGGCGTTTCGGCGGGCGGGCCTGGCTCTGTGCGTCCTCGTGTTGGCGGAATGTTGGGCCGGCCGAGTCGCGGCGACGCCTCCGGGATTGCCCCTCACGCCGGAGCGGATGGCGCTCGACCGGACGGCGGGGCAGGCCCTGATCCGCCTGCCGCAACCCGACGCCTCGGCCCCCATCAAAGCTACGGCACAGGCGGCCAATCACTGGCGGCTGGGGAGTTACGAGGTCTGGATTCTCCGCGGAAACTGCCGGATCGCGCAGGGCGGCCTGGCCCTGAGCGGAAACGAGGCCGTCCTATGGATCGACCGTGCCCCGGACGAAGTGCGACGGGCGGCCGCCGAGGACGTTTTTTCCCACGGCATCCCTGATCCTCCGGCGGGCGACGTTTTTTCCGCCGCCCACGTTGCCGGCGAGCGGCGACCTCCGGTCATGGATTATCCGGAGGGAACGGGGAGACCTTGGAGCGGCCCGACCAAGGTCATCGCCTATCTGGAAAACGGCTCGGAAGGCGTGATTCAAGGGGTCGGCCCCGGCGGACGGTTCCAGGATCGGGTCTATTTCGGGCGGCTTTACACGGCGACCGACGTGGCCGTGGAGGCCCTGGAGATCGCGGGAGAACCGGAGGAGTTGCCGCCCGTCTTTCTCCGCGCGGCGGCTCGGCGGAATGCCGAGGCGGAGGCGGCCGTGCGGCAGGCGCAATATCCGTCGGAAGCCGCCGCGGCGGGTCCCAGCGGCGATCCGGCGCTCCCCGCGGGCACCCGGCGGATTCGCCTCTTTCCGCGAAGCAGCGTCCCCGTCCAGGCCCAATGGTTTCCCGACCCCGAGGGCGGACGCTGGATCGGTTTGATCGACGCCGGCGTCAACTTGATCGTGGAAGAGGCCGGGCCGTTCGGCACGATCGACATCTCGGCCGATCGGTTGGTGATCTGGGTGACCGGCGATGAACAGCTCAACCTGGCGGACGGCGAGGCCGTCTCCTCGGACCTCCCCTTGGAAATCTACATGGAGGGCAACATCGTCTTTCGGCAGGCGGATCGCCGCATCTACGCGGATCGGATGTATTACGACGTCAACCGCCGGGCGGGAATCGTCATCAATACCGAGCTGCTAACGCCCGTCCCCGATTATGACGGCTTGCTGCGGCTTCGCGCCGACATCCTGCAACAACTCGACGAGAATCGCTTTTTCGCGCAAAACCTGTTCGTCACGTCCAGCCGCATGGGGGTGCCGGGCTACCGCTTGCAGGCCCAATCCGCGTTCCTGGAGGACTTCGCCGAACCGGTCTTCGACCCCCTGACGGGCGAACCGGTGATCGACCCCGAGACCGGGCGGCAGGCCGTCATCCATCGCCGCTGGGCCACCGGACGCGACAATTTCGTCTATTTGGGCAACGTCCCCGTCTTCTACTGGCCCGTCCTGGCCGGAGATCTCACCAAGCCCAGCTATTACCTCAACCGCATCCGCCTCCGCAACGACAACGTCTTCGGCACGCAGGTCCTGACCAATTGGGACGCCTATCAACTGTTCGGCATCCGCAATCGGCCCGACGGCACCGAGTGGAGCCTCAGCCTGGATTACCTGAGCGACCGGGGGCTGGGACACGGCAGCGGCTTCACCTACTCGCGGGACGGCTTTTTGGGCCTGCCCGGCTACGCCACGGGCTTGATCGACTATTGGGGCGTTTTCGACGACGGGCTGGATAACCTCGGCCTCGGCCGCCGCGCCCTGCTCCCCGAACAGGACTACCGCTACCGCTTCCTTTGGCAGCACCGGCAGTTCCTCAACGAGGAGTATCAACTCACCGGCGAGGTGGGACTCATCAGCGATCGCAATTTTCTGGAGCAGTTCTACGAGCGCGAGTGGGACGAGCTGAAGGACCAAAGCACCTCCTTGGAGCTGAAGCGCATCTACGGCAATTCGTCCTGGAGCCTTTCGGCGGGCGTCCGCTTGAACGAATTCTTCACGCAGACGGAGTGGCTGCCGCGCTTCGATCACTATCGCCTGGGCGGCTCGTTCCTCTACGACAGCCTGACCTTGTACTCGCACACCAGCCTGGGATTCGCGCGCTTGCGGACGGCCTCCACCCCCGAGGACCCCGCCGACGCCGCCGCCTTCGCCTACTTGCCCTGGGAGGTGAACCCCATCTCGGGCGTGCCGCTGGGCACTAACAGCGAACGCTTCATCATGCGGCGAGAGATCGACTGGCCCTTTCAGCTCGGCCCCGTCAAGATCGTCCCCTACGCCTTGGGCGAACTGGGGCACTGGGGCGAGGACGTGTACGGCGACGACCTTCAGCGGAGGTACGTCCAACTGGGGACCAGGGCCTCGCTGCCCGTCTGGAGCTACAACCCCTACATCGAGAGCGACCTCCTCAACGTCCACGGGATCGCGCACAAGGTCACCTTCAAGGCGGAGGCCTTTTGGGCCGACTCCAGCGAAGACATGGACCGGCTGCCCCTCTACGATCCCTTGGACGACGATGCCGTGGAGGCCTTCCGGCGGCGATTGTCGGTGCTGACCTTTGGACCGGGGAGCGGTTTCGGGGGCCCGCCCGTTCCGCTTCCCTTCGACGAACGCACCTACGCCCTGCGTAGCGGGATGGCCTCCTGGGTGACCGCCCCGAGCATGGAGATCGCCGACGACTTGACGCTCATCCGCCTGGGAGTGGAGCAGCGCTGGCAGACCAAGCGGGGGCAGCCGGGGACCCGCCGGATCATCGACTGGATCACCTTCGACACCCATTTCTCGCTCTTTCCGGATTCCTCGCGCGACAATTTCGGCCGCTTCGTGGGGCTGTGGGACTACGACGCCCGTTGGTTCGTGGGCGACCGCCTGACCCTGGCCTCCGGCGGGGTCTTCGACTTCTTCGACTCGGGGCAGAAGCTGATTACGGTGGGGGCCTACCTCAATCGGCCGCCGCGGGGGGATCTGTACGTCGGGCTGCGCGTGCTGCAAGGGCCGATCGACAGCGCGGTCCTGTTTACCTCCTATTCCTACCGCATGTCGCCCAAGTGGATGTCCGCCCTGGGCGTTTCCGTCGACTTGGGCGAATCGAACAACATCGGACAGAACTTCTCCCTCACGCGAATCGGAGAGTCCTTCCTGGTCAGCGCCGGCGTGAATGTGGACGCGGGCCGCGATAGCGTGGGATTCAATTTCACGGTCGAGCCGCGATTTTTGCCCAAGCGCCGGCTGATGGGCGCGAGCGGCGCCGCGATCCCCATCTCGGGGACCGAGGGGCTGGAGTGAGCTTGCCCCTGGCG
>JAAZNR010000216.1 GCA_012798155.1 Thermogutta sp.
GGTATCCTGCGGGGAACGGCCCCGGATCAGCCCGGCGAATACGCCCTCGATATCCATGCGAGGAACGAGTTCGGGGAGGACGGCGGCCCCATGACCATTGTCGTCGGCGAGACGTTGGCGCTCACTCCGCCCATGGGCTGGAACAGTTGGTACATCCATTATCACCGCGTTTCGGACGCCGACATCCGGGCAGCGGCGGACGCGATGATCGCCTCGGGCATGGCCGATTTCGGCTACGCTTACGTCAACATCGACGATTGCTGGATGGTCAAGCCGAACTCGCCCGACCCGATTTTGGGTGGGCCGCCGCGGGACGAGCAAGGGGCCGTTCGCCCCAATGGCAAATTTCCCGACATGAAAGCCTTGACCGACTACGTTCACGCGCGGGGTTTGAAGGCGGGAATCTACATCTCGCCGGGACCTTTGACGTGCGGCGGATATGAGGGAAGCTACCAGCACGAGGAAATCGACGCCCGCAAATTCGCGGAATGGGGTTTCGACTTCCTGAAGTACGACTGGTGTTCGTACGGTCGCGTCGCGCCCGCCAAGACCAGAGAGGACTTCATGCGTCCCTACGCCCTGATGGGAGGCATTCTGGGCCGCCTCGACCGCGACATCGTTTTCAATCTGTGCCAATACGGGATGGATAACGTCTGGGAATGGGGCGCGAAAGTCGGCGGCCATTGCTGGCGGACCACCGGCGACCTGGGGCTGGAGGGCGGCCGACTGAGTCGCGGCATTTATCAGGTGGGGCTGAAAAATGCAACGCTGTGGGAATATGCCGGCCCCGGGCACTGGAACGATCCCGACTATCTGCTGATCGGTTGGGTTGGAGACGCCCGAACCGGCGGCGAGGGGCGTCCGACATCCCTTACGCCCAACGAACAGTACTCGCACATGTCCATGTGGTGCCTGATGGCCGCGCCTTTGATCTTCTCCGGCGATATGACCAAGCTGGACGACTTCACGCTCAACATCCTATGCAATCGCGAGGTCGTCGCCGTCGATCAAGATCCGCTCGGCAAGCAGGCTCGCATCGCGCGACGGAACGAGGACGAGCTGATCCTGATCAAGCCCCTGGCCGATGGATCTCGGGCCGTGGGATTGTTCAATCTCAGCGAGTTTCCGCGTGAAATCTCGGTGACTTGGGAGGAATTGGGGTTATCGCAAAGGCAGCGGGTCCGCGATCTTTGGTCGCAGTCCGACCTCGGCGCTTTCGAGACCGGCATTTCTCGCCAGGTCGGGCGGCACGGCGTGGTGCTGGTTCGGTTATGGGACGGGAACCCGTAGCGGCGCACTCGTATTCGCAGGCTGCGTCTCGGTGAGGGCTATTTCCCCGCGTCCTGTACAACAATCACGCGGAATGACAATACGGCTTTCCCGAGTTCGCCGAAATCGCCCGAGATGCGGATGGTATGGACGCCCGCGCCGGGATCCTGGGGTGGTAGCAGCCGCAGTTGCCATTCCAATCGCTCGCCGGGCTGCAACTGTGCCCGCGGCGGCAATTCAGACGTCCAGCCGCTCGGCACGTTTACGTCAACCTTCCCCGATGCCGTCCCTTCGCCGAAGTGATAAACGTACACCGGAATCTGGGCCTCGTTCGCCGGTATCCGATATGCCGACTGCTTGAGGTCGGTCGCGCTCTCCGGCCACACGGCCTGGAAGACGACGGGGCACGGCCGGCCCGAAAGGGCCTCGGGCGGCGACGGCGGCGGTTCAAGATCATTCGCTGCGTACGGCTGCCTTTCGAAGAGGAAGAACCGCGGCGACGCCGTCAGCTCCACATCCTTCGCGGGAGGCAACGGTCGTCCCAAGTGATCGTAACTCTCGTTCGGCGTCTCGGGCAGCGAATAAGGCCCGGCCCCTTGATCGCTCCAAGCGACCAAAACGATCCTTTGGTTTCCGTCGGGCATGGCGCTGAATCCGTAGATTCGGTAGCGGTCGTGTTTCACCCGCCCCATCGGCCGGGCATCCGCCAGCAGGCGCCCCGTTGCCGCCAATGCCACGTAAGCCGGTCGCGGAGTCAGATCGGGACGGATGATCCCGAACTGCGTCGGTCCCTCGACGTAATGGGGCAAGAGAAAATAGAACGTGGCTCGCGATCCCTCGTGGAGAGAACCCGCAAAGACCTTGACCAGCCGCCGAGCCTGCTCCTTGAGATCCTCGTCGGACAACTCCTTCTTCGCCTCCTCCCCGCTCCAGCGAAGCGGCATGGCGCATTCCGTGACCCAAAGAGGCCGCCCGCCCGAAACCTCGCGGAAGTCGGCGTACAGCGAGGGATAGGCGTCGAAAGCGGCATAGTGGTGCAAATTGAAGGTTTCGAAGTAGGGCCAAGCCTCGTTGGCGCGGATATCTTCGAGCTGAGCACGATTCCGCGAAGCGAAAACGTTTAGGCACGCCACGGCGCCGGGATTGCCGGCCTTGATCCCCCAGTAGGCCGCCTTTTGCAGCGATGCCATTTCCGCTCCCGTGTGACCGCCGAAGACCTGAATATCGGCTTCGTTCCAAGGCTCGAAGGCCGAGACCTTGCCTGCCCAGCGGGCCGCAATATGCCGATGGAAGTTGTAGCAGTCGCGCAAGTCCAACGGGAAACGGCGGTGATCGGGATTGGCCCATTCCGGTGAGCTGTGGTTCACTTGAAGCACCTTCAGGCCGGCGGCACTCTGGGCCTCCGCGGCCGCGTCATAGCGCGTGTCTTCCGCGAAGACGCCGCGTCGCGGTTCGATCTCCCGCCACGCCAGGCGATCACGAACCCAATTGACCCCGGCCAAAGCGCACAAATTGGCGACGGCGGGCATTTTCTCCGGCGGATAGAACCAACTCATCGCCACATCGACGGCCACAGGGGACGTGTGGGGCGTCGGCACTCGCAAAGGCCGCAGGACCGCCAAGGAGACCCAATCACCCTCTGAATTCTCTCGCCTCAACCGATAAAAGCCCACCGGCAGCTTGCCGAGAGCGGCCTTTTCGTCGGCCGTATCGACCGCCGCGATTACACGGTCATCGGCGTCCAAAAGCTGCCACGCACCGCCGGGCATCGGCACGATGATCTCTTCACCCTCCAGAAAGACGTTGCCGGGATGGGAAGGCAAGGCTGCCGGCAGCGGACGAGCGGACTCTCCCCGTGCTTCATGCACCGCGAGGACGAAGACAATAAGGGCCGCGGGACTGATGGCAAGGCGTGCGAAGTAACCTGAGCAGTTCATGGCATCTCCTTCAGGGCGGGGTGAAGCAATCCATGGGAAAGAAACGACCTCCGGCCGCACTCCCATCTCGCCGGTGGTTGCTAATTCTACCCTATATCGCCGTCGCCTCACAATCGTTGCTCGCTCCCGGACCGCCGATGCGATTGTCGGCCACCCGATGCGGCGTCGCCCGGGGTTGGACCGCTCCTGTCCGCCCCCGGCATTATGATGTTCTCAGGCGGGTGAATGAGGCATGGAAAAGCCCCGCGGGCATGGCTTGTAACATCCACTGAAGACGCCAAGGCCGCGGCCGGTTGAAAGAGGCCTGGAAAATCCGCCGGGGGCACGGAGTGAGGGCGTTAGGGCTGAGCTGATTCGGGGCCGGGGCGAGGCGAGGCGGCCGGATGCCTGCCTTTGCCGGGGATACCTGCCCACTGCGGCCGACGCGGCAAAGGCCCGTCCACGAGCAAGGGCAGAGCCGAGCGAAAGCCGTGAGGCGAAGCTTGCGGGACGGGCCACCGGCCGCGGCGATTTTCGTCCGCCTGTGCGGCACGGCGGCGGTGCACAGCGACTGCCGTCAAGCAGAGTGCCGTCAAGCGTTAAGCGTCAAACATTCGGTTTGAATCGCGATTCGCGAAGAGCTTATAATAGCCTTCACGCTCATTGCCGTCTTTCAAGGGGCCGCGGCATGACGATGCTGAGATTACTACGCCGCATCGCCCGGGACGCGGTCGCTGCCGCCTGGTCGGACGAAGCCTTCGTGGAGCGGGACATGTCACGGCAAGCCGCCTTGGTGCGTCAATGGACGATTCTCCGCATCCTTTCCGCGCGGCATTACGGCGCCACGGTGCGGGAGCTTGCCGCGGAATTGAACGTCAGCATCAAGACCATCCGCCGCGACCTAGAGACGTTCGCGCTAGCCGGCTTCCCCATTGAAGAGACCGTCGTGGAGTACGGCCGAAAGCGCTGGAAGCTCCGCGGAGACGCCTCGAGCCAGGGCGTATTCTTGGCGTACGACGAAGCCATCGCGCTGCACCTGGGCCGTTCGTTCATGGAGCCTTTGGCGGGAACCATGTTCTGGGAGGCCGCCCAGAGTGCCTTCCAAAAGATTCGAACCCTGTTCAAGCCGGATGCCCTGCGCTACGTGCAACAATTGGCGGGAGCATTTCACTCCACATCGTTCGGACGCAGCGACTATTCCAAAATGGCGGACCTGATCGACGAGCTAGTCATCGCCGTGGAAGAACGCAAGGTGGTTCAACTGTCGTATCGGTCTCTGAAGGCGAAGGAGACGGCGACCTATCCCGTCTGTCCCTACGGATTCACGTTCCATCGCGGAGCGCTCTATCTGGTGGGCTTGGCCGTGCATCACGGCGAGATTCGCCACTGGAAGATGAATCGCGTGGAGAATGTCGAAACCACGTCCGAGACCTTTGACATACCCGAGGATTTCAGCCTCAAAGAGCACCTCGCCAAATCCTTCGGCATCTTTCACGGTGAAGGCGACTATCACGTGCGAGTTCTGTTTTCGCCCGAGGTCGCGCGCTACGTCTCCGAGTCGCAGTGGCACCCGTCGCAGACTTTGCTCCCCCAGCGCGACGGGGGAGTGATCGCCGAATTCGATCTGGACGGCACGGAAGAGGTCGCCCGCTGGGTGCTCAGTTTCGGCAAACACGCGGAAGTGCTCGAGCCTCCCGAACTGCGTGCGGGGGTCGCGGCCGAAGTGGCGGAAATGAATGCTTGCTATGGGCGAACGCCTTCGCATCCACCGAAAATCGGCGCGTCACGCGACGATGGCGGAGCAATGGGAGAGGTACGTCCCTCGTCCGGCCGCGCCGTCCAAACGAATGCGGCCAAACCGGCGCGCTTCGATCACCCCGACGCGTCCCCCATTGCCGACCCCCAATGCGCCGTGCGTTCCCGGTAGTATTCCAGGAAGCGGTCCGCTGCGATCGCGTCCCGCAGCTCTCGCATCAGGCGTTGGTAGTACGTGATGTTGTGCAGCGTCAGGAGAATCGGCCCCAACATTTCCTTGGCCATGAAAAGGTGCCGCAGATAGGCGCGCGGAAATTGGCAGGCCGGACACGCGCAGCCGCTTTCCAGAGGGCGAGCATCTCTTTCGTAGCGTCGATTGCGAATGCGAATGGGGCCGGCGTGCGTGAAGGCCATGGCGTTACGCCCGTTACGGGTGGGCATCACGCAATCGAAGAGATCGATTCCGCGGCGAACCGCCTCCAGCAAATCCGTGGGCCGACCGACGCCCATCAAATAGCGCGGTTTCTCGTTCGGCAAGTGCGGCGTCGTGACTTCCAGGATGCGGTACATTTCGGCGGGCGGTTCCCCCACGCTCAACCCGCCCACGGCATACCCCGGAAAGTCCATGGCTGCCAACTCACGGGCACAGTGGATGCGGAGGTCCTCTTCCAAGCCGCCTTGGACGATCGCAAACAACCGCTGATCACCGCGACGTTGAGCGAGCCGGCATCGCTCGGCCCAGCGAATCGACCGCCGCACGGCGTCCAGGACCGCCTCTCGCCGGGCCGGCAAGGCGATCACGTGGTCCAGCGCCATGATGATGTCGGCCCCCAAGGCCTCCTGGACGCTCACGGCTCGCTCCGGTGACAGCTCGACGAGGGAACCGTCCACATGCGAGCGGAACACCGCGGCGGATTCATCGACGCGGGTAAGCTTAGCCAAACTGAAGATTTGAAAGCCGCCGCTGTCGGTCAAGATCGGGCCGGGCCAGCAGGCGAACCCGTGCAAGCCGCCTAATTCGGCCACGACATCCTCGCCCGGCCGTAACATCAGATGATAGGTGTTGGCCAGGATCATCTGCGTTCCCGTCGCCCGTAGCAACGCAGGCATAACCCCTTTGACGGTACCTTGAGTGCCCACCGGCATGAACGCCGGGGTCTCGACGAGCCCGTGCGGCGTTACCAATCGGCCGCGGCGTGCGCCCGATTGCTTATCAATATGGAGAAGCCGGAAGAAGGGATCGGACATGACCGGGCATCAGCCTTCGCAGAACAGGCCGGCTCTCGCCGCGCCGCCGTTCGCCCCAGGGCATCGAAGGGCGGCATTTGCCCGGCACGGCCGGTGCTGCCGAGGCTGCCTCCGCAAATCAGCAATGCCGGCGGGCTTGGCGAATGACGCGATAGGCGAAGCCGCTGATTCAGGAAGGACCCGCCGGCTCACTCGCCGCGCAGCTTCAGACCGAGATCCCGGAGGCGTTCCCGAACCTCGTTCAGGCTGGTCACGCCGAAGTTCTTGCACTCCAGCAGATCGTCGCCCGTCTTCCGGATCAGCTCGCCGACGGTGTTGATCCCGAGGCGTGCCAAGCACTTTCGGGCCCGCACGGAGAGGTTCAGCTCCATGACGGACTTCGACAGGATCGGCTCGTCCCCCACTTCCACCGGTTCCTCTTCTTCTTCGGGGACCGGCTCGCCGCGGCGCTCGGGCAGCAACTGTCCCAAACGCAATCCCTTGGATGCCAGCATGTCTTTGATTTCGGAGAGGCTGGTCTCGCCGAAGTTCTTGCTGGCGAGCAACTCCTGCTCGGAGCATCGGCAAAGATCGCCCAGCGTATGGATTCCCATCTTTTGCAGGCAATTTCGACTGCGGACCGAGAGTTCGAAATTGCTGACGGGGGTACTGAGAATCTGGGCGAGGCGGTCGTGCCTGCGGGCGGAATCCTCGTCCACCACCATATTCCCCGCCGCCTGGGCATCCTTCAAATACAGACGGGCGCGGCGGTGATCGGGATACGATTCCAAAATCCTCTGATAGCACTTGACCGCCTTTTCGTAATCCTCGCGATCCTCATACATGACGCCCAAATTGAGCAGGGCGCCGAGATGCGGCGGGAAACGAGAGACGCATCGCTCGTAGAGTTGCAACGCTTCGTCATCGTTGCCGCGTCGATCGCTCTCGACGGCCAATCCGAAAAGCGCGCCCGGATGGTGAGGATCCACCTGCACCGCCCTTTCGTACAGGGCGATCACCTCGTCGGGATTGGCCTTCAAGGCCGCGACGATGGCCCCCCGCTGATAAAGGTACTCCGCGGTTTGCTCGATCGCACCGGAGAGCTTGTCCAGTACGGCCAAGGCACCGGCAGGATCGCCTTTGAGGCGCAAGACCTCGGCCTCCGCCACGGCGCACTCGTCGGCGTGATAGCCCGCCTTCTTGGCCGCGGCAAACGACTCCAAGGCCGAATCGTACTGTTCTACCGCCACATAGCATTTGCCGAGGTAAAAATGCGCCAGCGCGCCGCCGTCCCCTCTTTTCAGGGCGGCAATGGCCTGGGGATAGCGGCCGAGCAGGTACAAGCAACATCCTAAACGGACATTGCTGGCCGGCGTCTGCTCGTCCCGAAGCTCCAACTCTCCCACCGCATCCCGCAACTGCCGGAATTGAGACGGGTCCTCCGCCATGGCAGCCGCCAGCCCCTGAACCTCCGCCGGTCCGAAAAAGGCATTGCTGAGAACCGTTTGCCGCACATCGAAAGCCGTGGATTCGACCATCATTATCTCCGGGTGACACCTTCCATTCGGCTACGCACAGCCCCAAGCCGTAAATCAGCCGACAATGGAAGCCTCGATTGTCCCGAAAAAATCAAGAGGAAAAGTGATCGCATGCCGGTTACGAATCATCCAGCGGCGCGAAGACGCTTCCCGCCCCTCCGCGAATTCCATCATCGCGAAAGACCTTCGCCGTTTTTTTGGCGAACGGCCGTCCCGCACCGTTGATCTCGGCTCGCCGGGATGAACATACTCCAGAGCCAGCGAAGGGACTCGAACCCTTGACTTCTGCTTTACGAAAGCAGTGCTCTACCGGCTGAGCTACGCTGGCAACGCCTTTCGCACCCGGCGGAAGGGGCCGCCTCCGCGGGCATTGCGTCCGTAGAACCCCCATTGGGGCTGAAACTTATAACATAGCAAGAATCGCAATTCTGACAAGACAGCCTTCCGGAGGAGATGCGGCTGACAAGGGGTTTCAGGGTGACTGGGAGGCTACGCTATGTCACGACCCCAGCCACCCAAGCCATGAAACCACTCGCCAGAGGGAGTCGGGGCTTCGCACTCCCTCAGGATAGGGATCGGCTTCCGGTCGTGAACTTGAACCGCGATCGCGCCGCCGACACGGCCCCCCCTCAAGGGTAGTCCAGCACGTGATCCTTGGTCGGCCACGGGATGCAGGCCGGCTTTCGTTGGCGGTTGCTTTGACGCCGACCTTGACGTTACGATACAGGCGGGCAGGAAACCGCACGTACAGTCGAGTAGGAAACCACGTGCGACACGGCCTATGCGAGTCGCTCTGCACGAATACACGGACTAGGCAAGCCGCTCTACTCGAATACAGCGGATACACCGATACACCGATACGCGGATTCACGGATAGAAGAATACACTAATATACGAATACAACGAATACATGAATGATCGTCTCCAGCTAGAGACCTCCTGATGTCCCGGCACGCCATTTTCGAATCCAGCACCCGTTACTTCCTGGCGCCGATCCTGGCGTTCATCGACGATGATAGCGTAACCGAGATCATGGTCAACGGGCCGAGCGAGATCTATGTGGAGCGTGCCGGCCGGCTGGAGAAGACGTCCGCTCAGTTCAACAGCGAGGACGCCTTGCGGTCGGCGATCCACAACATCGCTCAATGGGTGGGGCGAGAGATCGACGACGCCCGACCCGTCCTAGACGCCCGCCTCCCCGACGGCTCGCGCGTCCATGCCATCATTCCGCCCAGTGCCCGCAATGGAACGTGCTTGACCGTCCGGAAATTCTCTCGGGAAGCCCGGACCTTGACCGATCTGGTGCGCCTGAACAGTTTGTCCGAAGCGGCCCAAGAGTTTTTGGAAATTTGCGTACTGCTTAGGAAGAACATTCTGATTTCGGGCGGAACGGGCACCGGAAAGACGGTCCTGCTCGGCGCGATTACGCGTGCCATCCCGCCGCAAGAGCGGATCGTGGTCATCGAGGATACGTCCGAGTTACGGCTCTTTCAGCCTCACGTCGTGTATTTGGAGGCCAAACACGGGGGGCGGGACGGTCACGGCGGTTTGACGATTCGGGAACTCTTCACCAACTCCCTGCGGATGAGGCCCGATCGAATTATCGTGGGCGAAGTTCGAGGCGGTGAAGCCCTGGACATGATTCAATCGATGCTCAGCGGCCACTCCGGCAGCCTGACGACGATCCATGCCAGCTCGCCGCGCGACGCTCTGCTCCGGCTCGAGACTTTGTCCCTGATGTCGGACGTGGAAATCCCCGTGCACGTGGCCAGAATGCAGGTGGCCGCGGCGATCCACCTGGTAATCCAGATTGCACGCTTTCAGGAGGACGGTTCCCGCAAGGTGACGCGGATCGCTGA
>JAAZNR010000217.1 GCA_012798155.1 Thermogutta sp.
AAGCTCGGCTTGCACGTAGGCGGTTTCCGCGTCCTGGGTGCGGTCGTGCGGAGGCCGGCCCGCCGACTGTTCGCCCGATGCGGCGGCGATAGTCGGACCGCGGTATCCTCCCCCCGGAGGTCCCGGCAGCAAGCCCAGCATTTCTCCCACGTCGTGGAATCGCTTGTCGGGGTCCTTTTCCAGTGCTCGGGCCGCCACCGGGCGGAATTCGCCGGGCAGGGCGCTCAGGTCGGGCGATGCCGTGAGATGCTTCATCAGGATCTCGCCGACCGTCTCTCCTTCGAACGGCAGCCGGCCCGTCAGGATTTCATACAGGATCACCCCCAGGGCATAAATATCGATTTCCTTGCCGTAGCGTCCGTTGGCGATTTCGGGGGCCATGTAATGAACCGTGCCCACGCTCTCCGTCTGCCCGCTGCGGCGGCTGCACGCGATGAACTTGGAGAGGCCGTAGTCGCCCACCTTGACCACGCCCTCCTCGCAAAAGACATTGCCGGGCTTGAGGTCGCGGTGCACGATGCCGTGCTTGTGCAGATGGGCGACCCCCGCCGCCAGGCCGTGGAACCAGGCCATGGCCTCCGGGACGGGCAATCCTTGCGGGTGCTCCGCCAAGACGTCCTGAAGCGATTTCCCGGCGACGTACTCCATCACCACCCAGTAGTTCTCGTCCGCGTCTTGCAGGACGTTGTAGATCGCCAGCAGGTTGGGATGCTTGAGGTTGAGGCAATGCGCGATCCCCCGCAGCTCCACCTCCAGATTGCGGCGGATGAGTTTGAGGGCCACGTCCTTCCCCGAATCGGCGACGGCGTAATAGACCTCGCCGAATCCGCCGTGACCGATGCCCCGCTTGATCGTATAGCCCTCCAGCGGCCGCGCCCCGCTGGGATAGAAGAAGCGGCGGCCGGCGGGGGTCGCGTCGGGCGGAGGAGAACTGCCGGAATGGTTCGGTGAACGGTGTTCCACGGCGAATTCGGTCTCCAACATGAGAACCCTCCGTCTCCCCACCTCGGCGGGGCGTTCCCCCGCGCCGCCCCTTTATTCTACCGTCATTCGTCGCACGACCACACTTCTTGACGGCCTTTTCACGACGGCTTTCCATGGTCTGACCGGCGGGGCCGATCGCGGCCGTGCGTCAACCCGTCAGCGGCTCCAGAGTGAAGGACCAATCCTCCCCTTGCACGTGGGAGGCGATGCTAAGCGGGGCCCGGTCGTCCGCCGTCTTTCCGTCCACCGCGAAGCGTCCCCGGCTCTTGCAGTAGAGGCGGTCGCGCTCGCGAAAGAGGACCACCTCCCGCGTCCAGTCGCGGCAGAACACGTGGCACCGCGGCCCGGCTCCCAGCAGCAAATGCTCGGCCATCAAGAGCGTGCCGTCCGTGGTGGGCAGCGTGCGGTGTCCGCTGACGTACTCCAGGCGAGCGGACGCGCTGAGGGCATGGGGGCGATGAAACCGCATCCGCACCGCCGCTCCCAACCGCAATTCGCAGGCGTCCGGCAAGAGCGTCGTCCTCTCCACCAACCGCCCGTCCAGCCACGTCGGCCGAAAGGCCTCGATGCAGTAGCCCTCATCCTCGCGGACGATGCGGGCATGTTTGACGGCAAGGTCCGCGATGAGGGGCACGTCGGCCTCGCCCGGCGGCTCCGCGCGACCCAGCGTTACCGACGATTGGAGGCAGACCAAATAGCCGCCGACCCCGTCCACCCAAAGCAGGAAGCGTTCCCGGCTCGAGCCGTTCAGGGTCGGCATGGCAGCGCGGTCCTTTTCGCCGAACAACCACATATCGGTCCTCTCCCGCCGCCGGGCGCCGAAGCGGAGGGTGCTTCACGGAGAAGTACCCTGCCTTTCGTCGGCCCTCTTCAGTGCGCTTGAGCCACGTCGCCTTGCGGCAGCCTTTCGCTCTCCGCCGCGGTTTCGGTTCACTGCTATGTCGTCCTTAAAGGTGTACGTATAGGTTCTGTATAGGTGGATCTTAAGCGGGACCGAAATCCGCGAATTGACGCGAATTCTCGCGAATAGGGGGTATGGACGACTTTCGGAATCATGGTATTTTTACCCCGTACACCGCCGACTCGTCCTTTAGGGCATGACCCTACTTTTCCAGGCTCGCGGCCGGAGACTTCGAGATCGAGATGTGGCATGACCACCGATAGCAGAACCGATAGCAGTGTTGTACAGCGTCTCCGATGATGGATTCACGGCTGTGACCGTGTCTCCGAGACGTTAGTCAGAAGTCAGGTTCGAAGGACTCCGGGAACTCGCGATGCTCGGCCTACGGCCGGAGGTTGCGCTATGCCTGTTGTCTTGGGTGCCTGTGAAACTCCCCCCAAGGAACTCAACGGCGATACGCTTAACCGTGTACGGCCCTACGGCGTCGGCATCGACTGTCATTCGCGCTTTATTCAGGTCTGCGTGCTCGTCCGGCGTGATGCGATTCGACGATGGGAGCGCGAGCGTTTGGAGACAACATGGCCCAATTGATGTCGTTCCCGGGCGGCTTTATTAGTTTCATTCGCGTCTATTCGCGGACATCAACGTAGCCTGGTCGGCGCTGAAGTAGCGGGTCACTTCATCCACGATATCCGGTTTGTCGGCCTGCTCCACGGGGATTTCCCCCGGATATTGCGATTCGGCCGCCACCATGCGTTCGGCCACGTCCAGCTTGGTTCGCAGATCGGTAATCAGCTCGCGGACCCGGCCCAGCCGGCTGCCGTCGATTTGCAGCGAGGAGGCGGTTTGGGCGGCCTCGATCATCTCCAGCCGCGCCGTCAGGTTGGCGACCTCCACTTCCAGTTGCCGTTTGGCGGCCAGCATTCCCTCCATTTTCTCCCGAGCCGCCTGCAAGGTGCGAGTCCGTGCCGCGTGAATCTGCTCCATGCCCGCCAGCGTGGCCTCGTTGACCTTGTAGCGCTCGAACCGGGCGGCCAGGTCGGCGCGGACCTGGTCCGACGTGTACTCGCGACCCGCGTACATTACCTTGGCCTTCCCGGAGGCCGCGTCATCCCGCAACCGGGCGATGGCCGCCTTCTCCGAGGCCAAGCTCTCCCGCATCTGGGCGATCTGCCGATCCAGCCGCTCGACCTCCACCTCTTCCCGGGCGATGGCGTGCATGTTCTTGCGAATCTCCGGGATCAACCCGTCGATCATCGTCCGCGCCCGGCGAATCTGGAACTCCAGGGGAACGGCATCGACGACCGCCTCCTGGGCCAAACCCGCCGAGGTGCGCACATAGCTCACCAAGTCTCGCCCGAAGAAAAACATCCCCGTCAAGAGCAACACTCCCGACCCGATCAGAATCTTCTTCAACATGACTCATCC